>CAZVKP010000372.1:0-4097 GCA_964627635.1 uncultured Calditrichaceae bacterium
ATTTTTATCTGCCAGATTCTCTCCCTGAAAACCGGTTACTTTCGCCCATGCCATTACTCCACCAAGTAATGGATCTTCACCGGCACCTTCGGCAATTCGCCCCCAACGCGGATCACGGGCAATATCGACCATGGGGGCAAAAGTCCAATGAGTACCTGCGGCTGCAGCCTCTAAAGCCGCCATTTCCGATGCCTGTTTAACTAAATCAGGATTCCAGGACGCTGCTTCCGCCAGGGGAATCGGAAAAGTGGTTTGATAGCCATGAATCACATCGTTTCCAAAAATTAACGGAATTCCCAATCGGGACTCCTCTACGGCAATGCGCTGCAATTCATTTACTTTGTTGACATTCCGAACATTCAAAAATGATCCGATTTTGCCTTCTTCCACCATCTGCTCTCTTTCGGGTGTGCTACCTGAAAATTGAGTTAATTGTCCCACTTTTTCAGTGATAGTCATCTTATCAATCAGATCATCAATACGATTTTCAAAATCAATCGTCTGAGTAATTGAATTTGTGGGAACAAAATACAGAATAGCAATTACTGCAATCCATACAACGTTTTTCACTGTCTGCAATTTGAGCTTCCTTTCCTAGAATAAGTTATCTATCAGTTAATTAATTTGTACACGAAATTTATACTATCCTTTCACACTTCCCATCATAATTCCCCGGATGTAATATTTCTGCAGCGCCAGAAACACAATTAAAACCGGAATAATGGTGATCATCGATCCGGCCATCATGAGTTCCGGGTCTTTAGTGTGCTCACCCATCAGGTTAGCTAAGGCAACCGGAAGAGTATACATAGATTTGTCCGTTAATGCGATTAACGGCCATAGAAAATCGTTCCAAATCATCATAAAAGTAAAAATGGCTAAAGTAGTTAATACCGGCATGCATAATGGTAAGATAACTGTTCGATAGATTTGGAAATCCGTCGCACCGTCAATTCTTGCGGCTTCTATCAGACTATCCGGAATAGACAAGGCATATTGCCTTATCAGAAAAATGCCAAACATATTTGCCATGCCGGGAATAATAATTGCCAAGTAGGTATTGATGAGTCCAACCGACTTCAACATGAGAAACAGGGGGAGCATGGTTACTTGCGCCGGTATCACCATTGAACTCAATAGAAGATTAAATAACGATTTTTTACCTTTGAACCTATATTTGGCAAAAGCATATCCTGCCATTGAATTAAAAAATATTGAGATAAAAGTAATTGATACGGCAAGAATTAAGCTGTTCAGGAAATTTCTCCCGATATTCAATCGGGAAAATAAATTTTCGAATTGCTCCCAGGTAAACACATCCGGAAAAAAGCGGGGTGGATATACGTTGGCATGACCATCCGGCATGAAAGCTGCGGATACCATCCAAATAAAGGGCGCCAAAGTAATGATACCGGTAATAATCAGAAACAAATGGATAAAAACTTTTTTAATCAGCATCAGAGCTCAGATCCTCGTTGCACTTTGAATTGAATCACTGTTCCAATAAAAATAACAATAAATAACACAAATGCAATGGCAGCAGAATACCCCATATTCCACCACCTGAATCCCTCCCGGTACATATACTGAACAATACTCAGCGTGCTGTTTAGGGGACCTCCCTGGGTCATGATATACGGCTCAGCAAATAATTGAAAAAAACCAATCATGGTAATTATGCTTACAAACAAAGTGGTTGGTGCCAGCATCGGTAATGTGATGCTTTTGAATTTGTGCCAGGCATTTGCACCTTCCACCACTGCAGCTTCGTACAACTCTTCCGGTATGTTCTGGAGACCGGCAATAAAAATAATCATATTGTAACCAAAATTTTTCCAGACCGACATCAGAATAATCGCCGGCATCGCCCACATGGGATCACCCAACCAATCAATGGGGTGAATACCAAAAAATCCCAGAAAGTAGTTCAAAATCCCAAATCGTGGATGATAAATAAAACGCCATACAATGGCTACTGCAACTAATGTGGTTACCACCGGAATGAAATAGGTTAGACGGAACAGTGCTTTGAATTTCACTAATCTTGAATTAAGCAGCATAGCAGCTCCCAACGACACCGCAATAGAAAGCGGACCTGATGCCACCACAAAATAGAAGGTGTTTTTCATAGCGGTCCAAAACAGGGGATCACTCAACAATTCAATATAATTTTGAAATCCGATAAACCGGGCATTAGACCAGTCCGCCAGGGCATAAATATCGAAATCGGTAAAACTCATTACAAAAGCAGCAAACACGGGGATAAAGAAGAAAAGGAAAATTGCTCCCATCGCAGGCGCAAGAAAGAAGTAAGCTGCCGAAATACCAGATTTCATGAATTAGGGACGTTTATTGATTTAACAATTGTTTGTGAAAAACTATTCTCTGCTTAATAGCCACCGTCTTTTTTCTAAAATTTTATCCACATCTTCATCCAATTTCTCCAGCGCTTCCTCAGGTGACATAACAGCTCGAGCAGCATATTCCGCATACTGCTGTAATTTTGAGAAAGCAATCTGTTCCCATTCCGGAATTTTGGGAGTTGCCACCACATGATGAAATTGGCGGTAAAATGCCTGCATGTAAGGATCACTTTTTAATGTGCTGTCCTCCCAAGCAGATTTTACAGCGGGAAGATCGGAGGTTAATTGATAGAAATCCAGTTGAGTTTGAGTTTCGGATAAATATTCAACAAATTTCCACGCAGCCTGTTTTTGATCAGACTGCTTAGAAATCACCAAACTTGAGCCCCCTGCCAGAGAGATACCCGGTGTATTTTTATCGGGACCGGGTAAAATTGCGGTCATCCATTTATCAGCTAAATCCCCGCTCATCCACTTTTTAAATTCAGGCACATTCCATGGACCGGAGATATACATTGAAATAAATTTATTGGCAAAGGCTTGATAAATATTGCTTACCTGCGTCAATCCGGTTGGTGCCAGGGCCTCCTTATGAAAACGAATGACAAATTTGAATGCCCTCTCAAAAGCCGGACTGCTAAAATTCCCATAAGAATTGTTTACCTTTAATAAATTGGCATTTAGCTGTAGGCCAAAAATGATAAAAATTGACCATTCATTGGTCGGCAGATAAATGGCATAATTCCCTTGACCTTCGTGCATCTCTTTAATTTGCTTCGAAAGTTGATATAGCTGGTTCCAGGTTTCTGGTGGTCCATCGAATCCGGCTTCATTTACCACATCAGTTCTGTAAAACAATACCCGGGTATCAATATACCATGGAATACCATATATTGAACCATGAATCATATTAGTATTCCATATCCCTTTAAAATAATTGGACTTATGAATATGATCGGATTTTGTAATCCAATCGTCTAATTTTTCAATCGCATTTAATGCCTGGAATTGGGGAATCCAGGTGTTTCCCAGTTGAAATACATCAGGCAAGTTATCACTGGCGAACGCGGTAATTAATTTCTCCTGAGCAGCGGTCCAGGGAACCATTTGCACTTTTACTTTTGTTTTTGGATGGCGCCGTTGAAACTCCGGAATTAAACTCTGCACTTTCTCACCTTCCGCGCCCATTGCCCAGAAGGATATTTCTATTTGCTGATTCGCATTTGAATCACATGAATAGAATGTGAATATCGGGCAAAAAAGAAGAAAAATAATGTGGCTAAGCGGATGTTTCAACAGTTGTATGCCTGTTTTTAAATGTTAAATGTAAACGTTTACATTTTCAATTTATGTATTGTATTTTTTTTTGTCAAGTAAAATAAAGGCGTATTGATGGATTTTTAAATGAAAAACTGACTTTACTCCAAAATAGTTGCAGAAAATTGCACTACCGAGCTCTCTTCAATCCGATAATGAATTCTAATGGGATTGCAGCAAATCTCACAGTCTTCCACATAGCGTTGTTCAGGAACAGAAGGATCGAGTAATATGGAGATTTCTTGCCAGCAATAGGGACAGGTGAAGTGGTGTTCTATCAAGCTATTCTATTAGCAAAAATTTAACTGTTCTTATTAATTATTTCTATGTCAAATTCTATTCATGATTATGACTTTTAATCAGCATTCTGTATTAATATTAAATAATGTAAATGATACGGAGATTGTAATTATACCT
>CAZVKP010000373.1:0-254 GCA_964627635.1 uncultured Calditrichaceae bacterium
GTCCGAGGTCAGGAAATGATTATCGATAATTTGCCGGGTATTTTCAAACCAGAACTTGGAAATCTGGTTCAGAACAACCCCCTTATATGGTATCCCTTCATTCATAACCACATCGAAGGCGGATATCCGGTCCGTCGTCACAATTAAAAGATACTCTCCGGCACCATAAATATCCCGTACTTTTCCACGATTTAGTAATTGTCCTCCCTCAATTTCTGTTTGGGTTACAATATTGGTCATTATTTTTCCTAGAT
>CAZVKP010000373.1:264-4094 GCA_964627635.1 uncultured Calditrichaceae bacterium
TATTTTTTGTTAAATTGAAGTTTATTTTCTGTACCATTAAATAGGCGTCTAACATTTTCCCGGTGGGTAAAAATGATTAAAACAGGAATGAAAATTCCAAATATTAATAAAGCAATATTCACCGGATTCTGAAAAACATATTGTTTAACAAATAAATAAAGTGGTACCGTAATAGACGCCAAAATTGATCCCAGAGAGACAAAACGGGTGAGAGCCACAACAGCTACAAACACAATTAAGCCTGCCAAAACAGCACCCGGCACCAAACCGATGATCATGCCCGCACCTGTTCCCACACCTTTGCCCCCTTTAAAATTGGCAAATACAGTCCAGATATGACCCAACACCGCTGCCAGTCCGGCAATTATTTGAAGAATAACCGGATCGATTCCGAGAGTGCCGAGAGCGATTCGGTAGATCAACACTGTGGCAATCAATCCTTTTAGCATATCAATTAATAGGACACCAACACCAAATTTCCAGCCAAGCACTCTAAAAACATTGGTCGCACCGGCGTTTCCACTTCCGTGTTCTCGTATATCAAGACCACGAACCAATTTCCCGGTAATAATTGCTGTAGGCATAGATCCCACCAGATAAGAAAGCGTTACCATCAAAATTAGATTAACCATTCTTCTCTCCGCCATCGTTAAGACAGTTTGTAAATTTTAAAATTAATAAATGCCACTATAATATTCAAATGAATAAAAACTAACTTGAATATTATTGTACAACGTTTTGCTATAAATACAAAATCAAGCAACTCTGCTGTGACATAAACCATGTTATTTCCACATTGTGTCATTGCGTGACAAGCGTTAAACTGGCGGTGGGTAGACAGGCAAGAAATGTTTTCTTTAATATTCATTGGCGGAAACAACAACTTGTGGCACCTCGCTAAAGCAGAATTCGCTTGCCTGACTTGCCTCAGCAGGCAGGGAATGACACATTCTCTTAAAGGCACTTTTGATATAGAAAAACACAATAATTTTTTTCGCACAAGGGGTTATTTTAGACTTAAGGTCAGATGTGATAAAATGAGTTAGAGATATACCGTTTTGTTGTCAGGCTCATCTGTGATTTAATAAGTGCAGAGTAACTGTAATACTTAAAATTTTTAAATAAGCTTTTAACCGAATTTAAGTATGGGTTATTTTACTTTTTTTTGATATGCATCCAGCACCATGGTTTCCAGCATTTCCTTTTGATAGGGATCTGCAATTTTTACCAAATCCAGGTATTTACCGGATTTGGTTCTTTCGGAGGGCATTCCCACAAAAAATCCGTTATCTCCCTCAATAACTTTGAATCCCTTGACGATAAATCCTTCGGAAGTTTGTATATCTACAATTGCCCGAATTTTTCCAATATTGGTTAACCGAATCGCACTAATTTCCATTTTAAATTCACCTAAATTTAAATTAAATAACGCCTAACACCTGACTTTCCATCCAGCCTGTTTTTCCGTCGGGGAGTGAGATTTCCATCCATCTTGCCCTTTGTTCCTCGAGAGTCACTTTTATCCCCTCGTGAAGCACAAAAACTTCGGTGCTGTTCTCATCCGGAGCACTAAATACGGTAACAGTTGGTGTCAATACAACACCTTTCCGATTTTCCTGGTATTCCTGTATCCTGATAAAGAAGATATAAATCCAGAAAATAGTGAGAATTGCAAGCACCGAAAATGTTGACAATACCCATTGCCGGAGCCGATAATTTCTAACAAAAAACCAGCCAATCAAAAGAAAAACTGAAACCACAAAAAGAAGGATAACCACATTTCGCAATTGATAAATAGAATAGAAATTTTTAATTCCGTCCCACCAATCAAATAAAAAAAATCGGGGCGGCGTTTCTATTCGATCTATCACCCTAAGATTCACTAATTCCAGGTTATGCATTAAATCCGGATCATTGGGATCAAGTTGTTTTGCTTTTTCATAGTATAGAACAGCTTCACCAATCTGATTCAGTCGATAGTAAGCATTTCCCAGATTGTAGTAAACTTCAAAATTTTCAAAACCCTGCGCTAAAATTTTGCGATAAGTCTCTACCGCTTCCTGATAATTTTCGGCACGATAAGCTTCATTCGCTTTTTGAAATAAATCATCAAGATTATTGGCAAAAGATTGCTGGCTTAATACAAAAAAGGTAACTGCTACAAATAAATAAATAAAATTTTTGTTCATTCAACTACCATATAAAAATCAAAAAGAACAAGTATAAAGTTAGAACTATATTTAGAAATATTTGGAAAATCTTACCAAAATGTTTTCAGCTTTATTATAAAAATCTTTCATATCTTCATCTATAACCTCACCGGGAGCAAATCTTCGAAAATCCGCTTCTTCCATACATTTTTGAAATTCTGTCTGTAACTCAGAATCTACTTTATGCTTATCTAGTAATATATTTACGTCATCTCGAATCAAACCTGCTGCCGATTGATTGGTTTTATCTGCCAGATAACCCATCAAAGCCCGGGAAATAGCACTGTAAAATTCAGCAGCTTTTCCGGCTTTCCAATAAGATTTTGCCTCTTTTAAACGAGGCTGCGCCTGGCGATGAGCTTTTCTGCTTCGTGCATATTGAACATTGGTAGACATTTTCTCCAGATGATTCCGATAAATCAGTGAGATACTCAATACTGCCAATGGAAGGATAAAAGAAAGATACACCCACCAGCTTTCATACGGCATTTTTTTGATGGTTCTAAATGTGCCGGGCGTTTCTTTAATAAAACGGATGTCACTTCCCAGCAATTTAACTTTTTCTTTCGATAAACCAGCACCACTTCCAACTCCTCCGGCAATCTCTTTTCCCTGAGCAACCTGAATGGAATAATCAGGAACCTTCAAATTTGAATAACGTTTCTCGTCCGGATTAAAATAAGAAATATCATAGGAACGAATTTGATACTCACCCGGCACACGGGGAATTAATATATACTCAAATTCCTTATTGCTGGTTATTCGGCTTCCGGTTTTATTGAGTGATTCACTTATTTTAGGCTCATACACCTCAAAATCGGGTGGAAATTGAACTGGGAGTTCGTTCAGGAACTTAAGCAATCCAATACCAGAAATTTTTACTTTATAGGAAATTGCTTCGTTTGTTACACCACTTTTATTATCCAGAGAAGAATGGATTTTGAAATCTCCGACCAATCCGGAAAAATCTTGGGGCTTATTTGCCGCTGGCAATGCCAATACGTTTAATTTTACCGGGCCGGAACTCAATCTTCGCTTAACTACCTTTCCAAACGGATCACCAAAAAAGTCCTCAAAAATATCTCTGGAACGCCGCTTTCGAACAACTAAGTCAACGATCATTTCGAGAGGTGAAATTGTAATATTTCCCGGGCGTGATGGGAATGCAGCGACTTTGCGAATTTCCGCCACATTATATTTCACACCATTTACAGATTCATTGTAAACACGCGGACGATTGGGCGTTGGGTACTCCTCAACCCAGCACCCTACGGCTTCCGGGAGCTTGGAGACCTGATTATTCGTAATATTCGTGCGAAAATAAATTTTGTAGCGAACTGTAACTTCTTCATTTACATACGCAGTGGTTTTTGATGGAATTGCTTTAATGAATGCAATTTTTGAAATGTCATCACCCGAGGGAACATTTTTTGTTTTGCCCTGTGCACCCCGCTGCCGGGATTGAGATGAGGATTTTGAGCTCTGTTTTTCAACATTTATTTCAATCGAATTGGATTGATGGCTTTTACCTTTATATTTTACAGTAGCTGAACCAATGGTAAATTTCCCGACCTTCTTCGGCATCAGAATAACCGAATAGGTTTTACTGGCTGTCATGTT
>CAZVKP010000374.1:0-4092 GCA_964627635.1 uncultured Calditrichaceae bacterium
CAGATAGGATTTTTACCCGAACAAAGCCAAAAATACGGGTTTTTACTCAAAATACTCATACGGCACCAGAGTTGGTGGAAAGTGGAAAAGAGACAAAAACAACCACCATTTATTATTCTACAGAAACTGTTGCGCGATATGGAAGTTCAGAACTGGTTAGGTGTCAACCGATACCGCGATGTATTGTGGTTTAATAAAGAATCGTTCGAAGAATTGGTGTCTTGGTTAATGAGCATCGCTCTAATTGAGAGTGCCCGATTGGACTGGTCAAACAATGAAGAGGTTTGTAAGGAAATTGTTGGTCGATACGATGTTATTAAAAAGTTGGTGAAAGCAGAGCAGAAATCTGATTTTCAGGTGAGTAAGTTATTGGAAGCTTCCAAAAAGTGAATAAGAACTTAAAATAATATGATTAGGTCTTGCAGCGCTTTCGTAACAATTCGTAACAAAACGAATATTTATCGTAATGACAAGGGCAAGAGTCACGTCCAGCGACGAATTATGAATTAATGCCGTTCCCCCTCTTTAGTTAAGTAAGCAGTAATTGCTCCCGGTAATCTGATGCATCGACTTGCCCACTCATTGGCAAAATTACCAATCTCAATGATTTGCGATTCAGATAATTTATCGGGTTCTGAAATCATCATTTTATATAACTTAGCCAATACGGCCGCCGTAAATGCATCTCCTGCCCCGGTGGTATCCACTACCTTTGTTTTTGCTGCCGGTATATCCACAATTAACTGTTTTGTGTAAAAACGGCTTCCAGAACTACCGTCTGTTATAATGAGTAAAGAAACGGAATTAGCCGCTACCTGTTCCGGATCCGCATCATCAAAAATCATCCGGTATTCCTCACGGTTCACTTTTAACACATCTACATATTGAATAGCCTTTAATAGCCGGGATTTTAAATGCGCGGGGTGCCCTGCAATATCAAGCCGGATGTTTGGATCACAAGAAACTAAACAGTTCGATTTACTGGTCTCTTCCAGAATAGTAAATGTGGTTTTTGCCGTTAAGTCGCCCAGAAGTGCTACTCCTCCAAAATGAAAAATATTTGCTTGAGACAGTTCATTAAAATCGATATCATCGGCAGTGATGTATCTCTCGGCACTATCTAAATTATGAAATTCGAAAGTTCGATCCCCCCGGTTGTCCATGCCAACCAATGCCAACTTTGTTCTATGGCTGTTGTCCTCTGCAATGCCGTGGACGGATAATCCCATATTTTGCAGTTGGTTTTTCAAAAACTGCCCTAATGAATCCGATCCGACTTTGCTCCGGAAACTCACCGGTATTTGATGATGGTGAAGTCCAATCGCTACATTCGCCGGAGCGCCGCCCACACTTTTCTTAAATTGATCCACTTTCCACAAAGGGTTGCCGGATATGTTCGGAAAAAAATCAATGATCAATTCACCCAGACAAATGATACTCATAGCCTATTGCTTATTCAATGTTTTTTCAAGATGTCAATTTACAGTACATAAAAAAAGCTGCTCGGTTAAAAGCAGCCTTCTGAAATCTCCAATTAAAATCTCTACATAACCACCATGCCCTCAGTGTTGCCATCAACCAATTTTTTGGTGTTCAAATTGGATTGAATGATAATTGCACGTTGCATTATCGGAGATGAAATATCGCATTTGTTAAATTTACTGCTCACAATTTGTGTTTCGCGCATAATGGGTTTTTGAATCTTGCAATTTTCAAAAATGGTGTTATGAACGATGGCAGTGGCAAAACGGCATCCCTGTAACAAATTGTTTTTAAATAAATTATTATCGATTAAACATCCAATGAAGTTCATTTCGATTAAATCGTTATTTAAAAACTCACATTTGTAAAATTGGCTTCCTGAGAACAAAGCATTATCCAGTTTACTTTTATCAGTCACCACGCCGTCAAAAAAACTCATCATAAAATTGCTGTCAGCAATATCCAGAGATTTAAAGGTATTTCCTTTCCAAAAAGTATTTTTTAAATCTGCAGATTTTACATACCAATTTTCAAACTGGCAATTCTTGGTTTTAAGTAAATTTCCCTCAACCAGAGACATGTCTACATTTTTGAAAGTGGAATCCAGGACGATGGTACCGCTTAAGGTAGATTGAACCAATTTGGTGTTATTAAAGGTTGAATTCTGAACAAAACTCCGTTTTAAATTAATATTTGTTAAATCCGAATCTGTAAAATCCACATCAATAAACATTGCTCCCATAAACGAGGCACTCCGTAAATCCAGGCCGGAGAAGTCGTAGCCATCAAGCACAATTTTATCAAGCGTTACAGGTGCGACTGAATTTTCAATGTTTCTTCTTAGTTTTTTTAAAAACATCTTCTTATCAGGGATATGCTGCCAGCAGTAATGCGTAAATGAAATCGGTTTAAATGGACAACCCTCTTCAGCACATTTGTGATAGGACATTTAAGTACTCCCACATAAAATTAGAAAATTTACGAAATTCCATTGATTACAAAACGTTACAAAATAAAAAAAAATATTAAAAAATTCAATATTAAAATAATTTTTAATTTGATTGATCCTAAAAGTACCATTATCTTTTAAGTTTTACTTTAATATTATGACCATATCAATTCTTTCAACGAGTTATCAATGGGCGACCATCCCGGGCCATAGGAGACATTTATGCCAACAGAAAAAACCTTAGATTCAGCTAAACCCGTGTCGAATTCTCAACCGACCCAGTTACCGGAAAGGCATGAAATAGATAACCAATACAAATGGAAGATATCGGATGTCTATGCTTCGGATGAAGAATGGGAACAAGACTTCCGGGAATTGAAACAATCCATTTCTGAGATCGAAGTTTACCAGGGAAAATTAGGTTTTTCTGCAAAAAATCTACTGGCATGCCTGCAAACCAGGGACCGGTTAGAAATTTCACTAAGTAAACTCTCTTTCTATGCACATTTGAAATCCGACGAAGATACCCGAGTGAACAAATATCAAGCTTATCAGGATCGAGTCACCAATTTAGGCGTTCAGTTACAGCAGAAAGCCTCGTTCATACAGCCTGAAATAATTAGCATTCCGGAAGAACGAATCCGGACGTTTCTTGGCGAAAACGATTCACTCAAAATTTATCAACACTATCTGGACGATCTGCTTAGAACAAAAAAACATGTCTTACATCGGGAGGGAGAACAACTGTTGGCTTTATCTGGTGAAATGTCTCATACAGCGTATCAAGTGTTCTCAATGTTCAACAATGCAGATATTCGTTTTCCCACGATTGAGGACGAAAATGGTAAGCAGGTGGAACTGACCAAAGGTAATTTTTCTGTGTATATGCGTTCAGCAGACAGAAAAGTGCGAAAAGCGGCTTTCGATGCTATGTACCATACTTATAAAAATTGGATCAATACTTTATCTGCCAGTTTGTCCGGCGCTGTTAAACGAAATATCTTTTATGCCAAAGCCAGAAAATATGCCAACGCATTAGAGGCCTCCCTGGATAATGACAACATTCCAACCAGCGTTTATGACAATGTTATTAATTCATTGAATCAAAATTTAACACCAATGCACCGCTACATGAAATTTCGAAAAGATGTTTTGGGATTAGACAAAGTCCATCCCTGGGATCTTTACGTGCCACTTCTAACAAAGTTGAAATGGGAAATCTCCTACGAAGAAGCCGTTCAAACGATCCAAAAGGCTTTACATCCGTTAGGAGAAGATTATTTAACAACCATGCGAAAGGGTTTCAATTCTCAATGGCTTGATGTTTATGAAAATAAAGGGAAAAGATCGGGCGCCTATTCCAGCGCCGTATTTGGTGTTTCCCATCCTTACATGCTGTTGAATTACAATGACATGCTGGATGATATGTTTACTCTGGCGCATGAAATGGGACACTCCATGCATTCGTATTATTCCATTAAAAACCAGCCTTATATTTACAGTAATTATACCATCTTCGTAGCAGAAGTTGCATCCACATTAAACGAGGCACTTTTAATGAATTATCTATTAAAACATACCCAGGATAATAAGCGAAAATTATATCTTCTCAATCAATATGTCGATCAAATACGGGCAACGGTTTATATACAGGGAATTTT
>CAZVKP010000375.1:0-4070 GCA_964627635.1 uncultured Calditrichaceae bacterium
ACCTTCTCCGATTACCTTCCCATCTTTTACCAGAACTGTACCAACAACCGGATTGGGAGAGGTTAGCCCCAGACCCTTTTGGGCAAGTTCCAGTACCCGCTTCATATAAAATGTATCTTCCACAATTATAGTCCATTATCTAAAAATCTTAAACGGGCTAATAATAAAAAAGCCCTGAAAACTAAATCTCCAGGGCAAACTTATAAATTGATACGTATTTTCAATTTTTCAATCTTCTCTCATCCGGACTGTACCGTCGCCACCGGAATTTCACCGATTCGGGGGGTGCGATTTAGCACCCCTTCGCGGGCTTTCACCGCCGGCCAGGAATTCCCCGGTTTCCCAGCGTCACCTTGCCCCGAAGATCGCTTATAATTTACCGTATTTTACAAAGGTATGTCAAGTTATTTTACAAAAAGCACCGGGTGTCAACACTCGAATTATTTAGCGCGGCTTGAGTAATTCTATGTCCGAAATCGATTTTTGGTACATTCCCTTCTTTTCGGAAGGTTGTAAAACATTCAAGGTAAAGCTGTCATCATTTTCACTGGAGAGATTTGAGCGAAGCACAGGGATACCAACATAAACATTGGGATCATTTTTTAATTTGATTAAATAGGTCTCTCCCCGTAGTGAATTTCTTGATAAAATTTCATAATAATCTTTAAATTTAGAATCATTCTTTTGCATTGAGCACCTCGCCTGGTTTCTTAGATTCAATTTTTTTCTTAGCTCCATTATAATAAAAAACCGTTGACAGTGAAATGAAAATTTTGAGATGCAATTTAACGCACCTATCTATGTTTTTTAAACTATGATAGAACGAGTAAATCCTGGTAAGTTGAAAACAACTATCATAAGACTTGAAATAGATGATTTGCATAAAACTACCTTCATAATCTTAACTTGTTAAAAAGCAAAGTTCTTGTTAATTTTGGTATCAGAACATGTTGGAGGCTGTTTAATGTCGTTAATGATTTATAATTCGCTGACACGAAAAAAAGAAAAATTTGAACCATTAGTACCGAATAGAGTGCATATTTACGTATGTGGACCTACTGTGTATGGTCATCCGCATATTGGTCATGCTAAAAGCTATATCAGTTTTGATGCGGTGGTACGTTATTTTCGCTATTTGGGGTACCGTGTAAAATACGTGCAGAACATTACCGATGTCGGGCATTTAACCGATGACGCCGATGAGGGGGAAGATAAAATTCTTGAACAAGCTCGAAAAGAAAAATTAGATCCTATGGAAGTTGCCGAGCTTTATACCTGGAGTTATTTTGATGCGATGGAAAAATTAAATGTGGCACGTGCCAACATATTTCCAAGAGCCACTGGTCATATCCCTGAACAAATTGAAATGGTGAAAAAAATAATTGATTCCGGATTTGCCTACGAAGTGAATGGCAATGTTTATTTCGATGTTTCCAAATTCAAGGAATACGGAAAATTAAGCGGTAGAAATGTGGATGAACTGGAAGCTGGCGCGCGGGTGGAGGTGAATCCTGAAAAACGCCATCCTGCAGATTTTGCTTTGTGGAAACGGGCAGAGGAGGGACACATCATGCGTTGGAACAGTCCCTGGGGTGAGGGATATCCCGGCTGGCATATTGAGTGCTCTGCCATGTCCATGAAATATTTGGGGGAAACTTTCGACATCCATGGCGGCGGTATCGAAAATATATTTCCACATCATGAGTGCGAGATTGCTCAGGCAGAAGCGGTGACCGGAAAACCATTTGTGCGGTATTGGATGCATAATAATATGGTGACGGTTGAAGGCACCAAAATGGGCAAGTCACTTGGTAATTTTATTACTGTAAGCGATGCATTGCGGAAATATAATGCCATTACTCTGCGATTTTTTATTTTGAGCAGTCATTACCGGAGCTCCTTGGATGTAAGTGAGGATGCTTTGGATGCAGCTCAGAAGGGGATTGAAAAGTTGTTGGGCGCTATCCGTAATACTAAAAAAGCATTATCCGTTGCAAGTGAAGTGCCGGATTTTTCAGCGCCGTTTGATCCTGAGCATTTTCGATCCAGATTCGAAGAGGTCATGAATGATGATTTTAACACACCTCGCGCGATCGCTGTTTTGTTTGATTTTTCCAAAGAGGTGAATAGTTATCTGAATTCGGATGTTAAAATGCATCAACCTTTTCTTAAAAAGATTGAAGAAATCTTTCAACACTTGGCTGGCGATGTGCTTGGTATTATTCCCGATGATTTGGATTCGAGCTCCCAAAAAGAGCTTAGTGAGTCAATTGAGAAAATTGTTCATGTGGTAATAGAGGTTCGCAATAAACTGAGGAAGGAAAAACAGTTTCAATTAGCAGATCATATCCGCGATGGTTTAAGCGAAGCTGGTGTTCAATTGATTGATAAACCTGATGGGTCCGATTTCGATTTAAAATAGCGGTCTATAAAATTTCTGAATTATTTCTTCATTCTAAAAACTTATGGATTTCGGCAAGCGGGGACTAAACAGCGCCTCCGGTTTTCAAATCTCAACTCCACGTTTTGGATATTTTCCGATAAATTGAATTGTCTTTGGCAGCATAATATTCCCTCACCATAAGGTAAATTGAAATCCCTGAATTTCAAATTTCTGATTTTTAAATATAAATGCACAAGATTTTCTATGTTTGTTTGTCTAATTAGTTGAAAGATTTTATCAAATAGAATATCGGAGTGAATACGGTTGTCTGATGCGGATTTAAATTTCGACGGAATATATGAAAACCATGCAACAAAAGTGCTGAATATGTGTTACCGAATGACCGGCAACGAACAGACTGCACGGGATATTGCACAGGATATTTGGATTAAGGTGTATCAAAATTTATCGAAATTTCGCGGAGATTCAGCAGTTTCAACCTGGATTTACCGTATTACCGTAAACCATGTATTAAATCACTTTAAAAAAGAGAAAAGGAGACGCTGGCGGGAGATTTTAAATCTTGATATTCGTGATGGTTTGAAAGAGTATACCGGCGTTTTGGAAGTTATGCCCGATTCAAATGAACCGAATCCGTCGGATTCCATACAGCAGAAAGAACGGGAGAAAATTGTTTGGAACTGTATACGGAAGTTACCGGAGAATCAACGAGTGCCTTTATTTTTATTTCGGTATGAAGATATGAGTTACCAGGAAATTTCGAAAATCCTGGAAATTTCTCTGAAAGCTGTAGAATCACGTTTACATCGGGCAAAATTAAAGTTACAAAAACTTTTAGAACCTCATTTAGAGGAAATTTAGCGAAGGTTTTTGGAATTAATACTGTCTAAATAAATTGTAATGACGGAGAGAGCATGAGAGTTCATCATAAAAAAGAGTTCATTAATTGGCTGGAAAATAATTTGAGCAACAGCAAGCAAAATCAGGTTAGCCAACATCTAAATAAATGCCGGGGTTGTCGCTACTATTTTGAAGCGATGTCCAAGTTTATGGAAAAACCGCCTATTCCCGTTTGGCAACAATTAGAAACACAACCATTTGAGAAAACCAGAATTATTGCCGCAGCCGAAACAAAGAAAAATGAACCGGCTATTCGTATTAAACCATTTTTAAGGACAATACCTTTACTCTATCCGATACTATTGGTGCTGGCAATAATTGGTGGAATATGGACCGGCAAGGGTTTAGTCAATCCCGATCAGCAAACCGAGCTTTACACTTTTGCAATGGAGCAACAAGAGTATTTATACATTTCTGAATATGGATTTGATAATGTGTGGAGCGATTTAAGCGGGGAAAATCAAAATGAAGATTAAAATACTGGTGGGTGTCTTAATATTTTTAATTGTACTAAACGTGGCAACTTTCGGAAGTTTACTTTATTATCATTGGACGGACGATGGGGAGAGACATCATCATGAGAAATATCATGGTAAACATCCAAAAGCAAAATTGTCAGAAGAACAACGCACAAAACTTCATCAATTGCGTAAAGAATTTTTTAAATCGGCCCAACCGTATTTATATCGGCGAGTAGAATATCGTAAGGAAATATTAAGTCTAATGAAGCAGAGTCCCATAGATACCGCTGCTATTTATGGTAAAC
>CAZVKP010000376.1:0-4049 GCA_964627635.1 uncultured Calditrichaceae bacterium
GAAAAAATTTCAGCAGTTGAAAAACAAATAGAAAAAGAAGCTGTAAATATGCTGATCGATGCCCGGGAATTTTTAAAGCCGTCCCAGTTAGCGTTTATTTATAATATTTTGGGTAAATATGGTGATAAAATGCACCGGCGATACAAGAACTATAAAAGAAATAGTACAAACAAAAATGAATTAAAGAACAATTCTCATTTTAAACAAAACCCTGAAAGGAGAAAAAAATGAGACGTATTACAGCAGTTATCACAGTTATTGTATTTGTGGTTTTCAGTGCTATAGCGTTTGCTCAATCTGAGGTGAAACCCATGCAAAAAATGAAAGGTTCGCATGGGATGGAATGTCAGCATCATATGTTTAGTATGCTGGATTTGACAGATGAACAGCAAACCAAAATAACCGATTTAAAACTGCAGCATCAAAAAGAGATACTTCCACTAAAAAGCCAAATGGTGGAGAAAAGAAATGAGTTGAAGGTCTTAATGACCTCGGATAATCCGGATCGATCCCAAATTAATGAGATTATTAATCAAACCGGGGATATTCAAAAAGAATTGAAAATGAAAAAAGTGGACCACATGATTAAGGTTCGCTCTCTTCTCGATGCGGATCAAAAGAAGAAGTTTGATATGAAAATTCTGAGCGGAAAACACGGAATGCATCATGGTGGAAAGAAAATGAAAACTCATCATAAGAAAATGATGCAAAAACACAGAAACTAAAACCAAATAAGCCCGCTGGCTTTTGCTGGCGGGCTTAATAATATTTAAAATTCGATTCTATATTGTAATTATTTCTTAAAAATGCCGTATCTTAATATAGTCCCAATGGCCATTAATCCATCTTTCCAGGTTATCTTCTTACCTTCTTCATAGCTTCTCCCCGCATAGGAAATACCAACTTCAAAAACTTTGCAATTCAGCCTGCCCACTTTAATAGTCATTTCAGGTTCTATACCAAATCGTTGGGATTTAAGTTCTAATTTATTAATTATATCATGTTTAAAAAGTTTATAACAAGATTCCATATCGGTTAGATTCAAATTTGAAAACATATTTGATAATAATGTCAAGAATTTATTTCCAACATAATGCCAGAAATACAATACCCTATGCGGGCCCTCTCCTGTAAAACGAGAGCCGAATACCACATCTGCTCCCATGTGAAGTATTGGGTGAAGTAATTTAGTATATTCATTGGGATCATATTCGAGGTCGGTATCCTGCACAATAACAACATTACCATTACATTGCCGGAAACCAGTTTGAAGTGAGGCGCCTTTACCCCGATTTCTATCGTGAAAAATTAATTTAATGTCATGGTTCTTCAAGTTTTTTAGATAATCACGAGAACCATCTGTGGAACCATCATCCACAATGATGATTTCTTTCCTGATGGGCACCTTTTCCACCCGTCGGATGATTTCTTCCAGGGTGTTTATTTCGTTATAAACAGGCATTACAACACTAAGCAATACTTCATTTTCGGTCATAAATTTAGAATCTCCACTCTGTAAAGCAGATATGTTTGATCATATCATTTTTAAATTATAGCAAAATGACAACATCAAATTGATTTTTGGTTGGTTGTCTTTTTAGTACGCTCCAATTCCTTTTCCAACTGATCAATATATTGCTCAAAGGATTTAATGATTTTGTGCCACACCCGCACGTCGCGTTCTTCCGCGTTGGCCCGACCCATCAAGCGGCTAATCCTGACACTAAAATTTTCCCAATTGTCGATTGGGACAAAACCCACCCTCTCAAGTGCATCTCTCATATGTTGGTATAGTGTTTCGAGATCGCCGTGGGTTGCCAATCTCCAGTGATATTTTTTTATATCTCCGTAAGCTGCCTGAAAAAGTTCATAACTGTATATCATTACTGCTTGCGCCAGATTTAGAGAAGGGTGTTTTCTGTGGGCGGGTATTGTGGATACGGCATCGCACCTGCTCAACTCTTCATTGGTAAGACCGGTTTTCTCCCGGCCAAAAACAATCGCAATTTTATGATCAATTGATAGTGGTGTTATTTTTTCGGATAATTCAGACGGTACAAAATATGGAAGATGAAAACTGCGTTCGCGTTGTGTAGTGGCAACAATAAAATGCTTATTTTCAATTGCATCCTGAAAGGTTGGATATACTTTGGCTTTATCTAAAATTTCGGTTGAAGCATGTGCCATCCATTGCGCTTCTACAGTATTGTAATCACCGGGATTGACGAGTACAAGATTATCAAATCCCATGGTCTTTATCGCCCGGGCTGCAGCACCAATATTGCCCGGGGTCTGCGGTTCTACTAAAATGAAATCAATATTTTCCCGGTTGATTCGCATATATCACAAATGGATTTTAAAGGAATTTTATTATTGGATTTTAATTTTTCAAGTGCTATCAGCTTAATAAATCAGAAATATATTGAGTTAATTCAATCAGATTAATGGTTTTCTGATTACCAGTTTGCATGTCTTTTATATTTACTGTTTCATTTTTAATTTCATCCGGGCCGGCAATGATGACCAACGGAATACCCTTATCATTCGCTAAGCCGAATTGACCCCTTAATTTTGATTTTCCGGTGTAAAGGTCGGTACGGATACCGGCTTGCCTTAGCAGGTTTGAGATTTTTACGGAGTAGGGAAGTGAATCCTTATCAAATACGGTGACCAATACCTGAACCGGTGTCTCCAGGTTCGCCGGGAACATATTGAGTTCATCCATGACTGTTATAATACGTTCGAATCCAATGCTACTTCCGGTGGCTGCTTCATCTCGTCCCGAAAAAAGACCAATGAGCTTATCATAACGCCCCCCGCCGGTTATGCTGCCAATTTTAGGCTCTTCCACTACTGTTTCAAAAATAGGTCCGGTATAATAATCCAATCCCCGTGCTAAATATAAATCGAATAAAATAATATCTTCCGGAAGATTATAGAGCGATAAATAGGACAGAAGTTGTTTCATTTCTTCGACGCCTGCCAAACCTTTTTCACTTTCCTGAAGCAGTTTTGAGGATTGTTGTATTTTTTTTGTATTGGATCCGGAAATTTCTAAAAAACCAAGAATTTTGTTAATTCCGTTATCATTAATTCCTTTTTCAGAGAGTTCTTTTTCCACGCCCTCTCGACCAATTTTGTCCATTTTATCGATTGCCCGGGCAACATGTGCTTCCTGTTCACTGCCTAATCCTGAAATTTCGGTGATGCCGCTCAGTATTTTCCTGCTGTTGATACGAATCGTAAACTTCTCGAAATTTAATTTTTTCAACGCTTCATAAATAACTGCGATAATCTCAGCATCCGCCAGCATTGAATCACTGCCTACCACATCCACATCGCACTGGTAAAATTCTCGGAATCGTCCCTTCTGTGGTTTGTCTGCCCGCCATACCGGTTGAATCTGGTAACGCTTGAACGGCTTTGGCATCTGGGGATACATGGCAATGACCCGGGATAAAGGGACTGTTAAATCATAACGAAGACCGACTTCACGCTCTCCCCGATCCACAAATCGATAGGTCAATCTATCCCCTTCATCACCGTATTTTCCGGCAAGCGTTTCCCATAATTCCATGGTGGGTGTTTCTAAAGGTTCAAATCCATATTTCTCAAAAACAGCTTCAATTACTTTGATAACGTAATTTCTCTTCACCATTTGCTCGGGTAGGAAATCCCGAGTGCCTTTATATATGCGTGGTTGGATTTTTTTTGCCAATGAATGCTCCCTTGATTTTAACTAATTGTTTTTAGCACCTTCATTTATCCAGGTTTTTATAGCCTGGATTTTCTCATCAGAAAGCCGTCTGTTGGGCGGCATCTGCGGAATTTCCAGATAAGGTCTCAGAAGAACAATATATAAAGGACTATTGTCCGCATCATTGGGAAAAACCGTCGGTTGACCCTTTCCATTTGGTATATTGGGTAATAGCGGATTCTCCAAATCAAGTCCGTTTGCTGCATCCCCGCTTTGGTGACACCCACTTGTAAACGCACAATCATTCAAGAAAATCGGTTGAATGTGTTGTGAAAAACTCAGTTTCGAATCC
>CAZVKP010000377.1:0-452 GCA_964627635.1 uncultured Calditrichaceae bacterium
TGCGATAAGTAATAAACAAAATGGATTTCTAACAATTTTTATTAGTAAAGCTGAGCTAAGGAATTAATCATAAAAAATAAATTTATAATCATGAGTTATTCATAAAATTTTCACCAAAGCCGCTAAGGTGCTAAAAAAAATAAAGATACAAACATTTTTTCTAAATACTTTATTCTGTGAACTTCAAATCAAAATAAAAAAGCAAATAGTTTTGCCTCAAACTTTTGCGTCATAGCGTCTTTGCGAGATGAATTATTCAGTATAAGCAAAAAGATTTAATTAGCGGTTGATTCATCCTTGTCATCACTTATATATTAAGATTGCGTTGTGAATAGTTGAAATTCGTTTCCGTGGGGGTGCTTTTCTTCAGCAGAAGGAAAAGCTGAGATCATACCCATTGAACCTGATCTGGATAATGCCAGCGCAGGGAATGACGAAAACGTTACTCCTTA
>CAZVKP010000377.1:462-4044 GCA_964627635.1 uncultured Calditrichaceae bacterium
GGAATCACACTATCATAAATTCCCATTGAATTTGATAGGCTGTATGACCTGGCTGGTTATACAGCCTTTTTTATTTATTACATTTTCAATCATATTAAAGAAGAGGAGAATTGTGATGAAATTCCATGAAAAAATGCTCGAACAATCCCAGGAAATCTGGGATAAAATTCTGAATCATCCGTTTCTGAAAATGACCGCGGATAACAGCATATCTGATGAAAAATTTAAAACCTGGATACAGCAGGATTATATTTTTGTGGGAGAAGCCATCCCTTTTATATCGGTTTTGTTAGCGAAGGCACCCGCTTCAATGAGGACAAATTTTATCCAAATACTTACTGCATTGGATCAGGAATTGGGACTGTTTCGGAAAAATGCGGAGGCACATGGTGTGGACTTGTCAAATATTCAACCATTTCCCACCTGTCACGCCTACATTCAATTTTTAATGAATACCGCATACAACAAAAGTTTTGAAGAGGGCTTTACGCTGCTTTACACCGCAGAAAAAGTGTATTTGGATTCCTGGATGGCGGTTAAAAAGAACCTGAAATCCGACAGTCCCTGGCAGGAATTTATCGACAATTGGACCAGTGATGCATTTCAACAATATGTGGATTGGCTTGGTACAACGCTGGATGAATTAGTGGAGGGTAAACCGGAAAGTGACCTGCACAAATATGAGGAGATGTTTCTGCTCACAGCAAAATATGAATATCTGTTCTGGGAAATGGCAGCAGAAAAACAAGAGTGGCAATTGTAAAATTTAAATTAATTAATACAAATAAAAACATAAACATAAATCGGAGGTCTTATGAAAACCGAATTGCCGGATATTGGAAAAGTATCATCGGAAGTTTTTGATGAAGTCATTCTTCCCCATTTGGGAAAGAAACGATCGGAAGTCATCGTTGGTCCCCAGCATGGAGTGGATGTCGGCGTGGTGGACCTGGGCAACGGACAGGTGATGGTGTCCACAACCGATCCGGTCTTCGTGGTGCCGGCTTATGGCTGGGAGCGAGCGGGATGGTTCGCCATCCATATCCTGGCATCCGATGCCGCAACTTCCGGGCTGCAACCCGACTATATTACCATCGATTTAAATTTACCGCTTTCCATAAAAAGAGATGAACTGGAAGAACTGTGGAATGTCATGCATCGGGAATGCGAAAAAATTGGAATGTCCGTGGTTACAGGTCATACCGGACGTTATCAGGGTTGCGATTATCCCATGATTGGCGGCGCAACCGTTCTCTGTGTGGGACCCAAAGACAAATATGTGACGCCGAATATGGCAAAAGTTGGTGATTCCATCATCATTACTAAAGGTGCAGCCATCGAGGCTACCGGCTTATTTGGTGTCACATTTCCACATAAAGTTGCGGAAAAGTATGGTGAAAACGTGGCAAAAGAAGCAGAGGATATTTTCTGGAAAATGACCGTGGTGGAAGATGCACTTACTGCTGCTTCTGTGGGGGTGCGCGATGAGGGCGTGACCGCCATGCATGATGCCACTGAGTGCGGAATCTGGGGCGGACTGGAAGAACTGGCACAAGCATCAAAAGTGGGTATGACAGTGGATAAAGAAAAAATTATTGTAAAAGATGCCGTACAGAAAGTCTGCGAAATGTATGATATCGATCCTTTTACCTCCATTAGCGAAGGGACTTTGATCATCACCTCCCGGCCGCAAAAAGCCAATGAGGTTGTTAACCGTCTGGATGACAAAGGTATTGAAGCCAGTATTGTGGGCGAAGTCACCGATGCGGATAAAGGTTTGCACTATTTCGAGAATGGCAAATCGTATAATTTGGTGCATCCGAAAGTCGATCCGTTCTGGGCAGCATTCGGAAAGGCAGTATCGGAAGCCCAATAAAAGATGGTGTATCATCCCGGAGGTTACGAACTTCCGGGATGATAATATTTTACCCGAAATAAAGATGAAGGAGCTAAAAATGGCGACTCAAAACTTTTACAATGAAATTCGAAAAAAAGCTGACGGTATCTGGAATGCCACATTTAATCATCCGTTTGTCACCGGCATCGGAGACGGTTCACTTTTAAAAGACCGCTATGAATTCTTCCTCAAACAGGATTATGTATATTTGATCGATTTCAGCCGGGTCTTTGCCCTGGCAACCGCAAAAGCCCATCAGCCAAATGATATGGGCTATTTTGCAACCTTGTTAAACGCAACATTGAATATGGAAATGGACTTACACCGCAGAACTTGTAAGGAGTTCGGAATTTCCACAGAAGAACTGGAGAAAACCGAAAAAGCAATGGTGACCAGCGGTTACACCAATCTGCTGGTCAGATCCTGTTACCAGGGAGACCTCTCGGACATCGTCGCTGTGCTTCTCCCTTGTGCCGCCGGTTATACCGAAATCGGAAAACGCTTAAAAACACAGGGCTTGCCGGAAAATAAATATTATCAGGATTGGATAAATACTTACAGTTCCCAGGAGTTTGAGGAGTTTACCAACTGGCTGATTCAAAAAATGGATCAACTTGCCGTCGGTGCTTCGGATGAAAGAAAGTCCAACTGGTTCCGACTTTATTTATCCAGTGCCAGATTTGAATACCTGTTCTTCGATATGAGCTGGAAAAAAGAGACCTGGCCGGAAGCAATTCAATTACCGTAGTGAAATTCCAGAAGGTTTTTCGTATAATATGGAAGGAATTGAAGATAGGTTGTTATGCAGCGAGTCAATAATTTGCAGAACTGGAAGCTCTACATTATCACGGATGAAGAATTGAGCGGTGGTCGATCCCATATTGAAATTGCCCGGGAAGCGATTAACGGTGGTGCTGATGTTATCCAATTGCGGGACAAAACGGCAGACAGCCGCACGCTTTATGAAACAGGCTTGAAAATCCGTCAATTAACGTTGAAACATGAAGTTTCATTTATTGTGAATGATCGCCTGGACATTGCCCTGGCAGTGGATGCAGACGGTGTGCATGTGGGACAAAAGGATCTGCCTGCTCAAATTGCCCGCAAATTGATCGGACCGAACAAAATTTTGGGCGTATCCGCCAGTTCTTTAGAAGAAGCGATAACGGGAGAAAAAGACAGTGCGGACTACCTGGGTGTCGGACCGGTCTTCGAAGCCCGCAGCACAAAATCCGATTCCGGAGAGCCACTGGGTTTAAAGCTGATCAAAGAGGTTCGGGAACACTGTCATATTCCGGTTGTTGCCATAGGTGGAATTAATCATGCTAACGTAAAAGAAGTAAAAGATGCTGGAGCAGACGCGGTGGCGGTTATTTCTGCGGTGGTTTCAGCCGAGAACATCCAAGACGCTGCCGCTAAATTGAAAACAATTTTAAACACCAAAAAGGAAACCAAATGAGTGAAACAGTTGCGCAATTTGGAGAATTTTCTTTGATTGAGCGTATTAAAAATCTGGTTCCACAGAGTAATAATTCCAACGTCATGATTGACATTGGCGACGATACCGCGGTTATTCGCCTGGATGCGCATCGTGCCCTGTTGCTCACATGCGACATTCAAATAGAAGACCGGCATTTTCGTTTAAATAATATCTCCCCAAAACAATTGGGACACCGTGCCATGGC
>CAZVKP010000378.1:0-2842 GCA_964627635.1 uncultured Calditrichaceae bacterium
TTGCCATAAGTTGTTGTTTTTATTGGAATGATTTTTGGCAAGTGTCAAACTTCAGCTACGAGCGAACCACCGCTTTCTGAATTTGATGTGTCTTGATTTTAAAAGAATTAAATATTATTATTGATAAAAAGAGGATCCTCATGAAAATAAAAGTCATTTTACATCATGCAGAAGAAGGGGGCTACTGGGCTGAAGTTCCGTCTATCCCCGGATGTGCAACCCAGGGTGAAAATATGGAGGAATTGCTTCAAAATTTATATGAGGCTGTAGAAGGCTGCCTTAAAGTGGATATAAAATATAAAGAATCCTAAAAATCAAAAACATTTTTGAAATTTCAAGTTAAATGTTTATATTTAGAATTCGAAAATATTTTATACAAAAGGAGAAACCTTATGCCTGCGGAAACCCAAGATATTCTTACATACACAGAGGATACCGAAAATTTATACGAATCGGCAATGGTGGTAGCCAAAAGAGCCCGGCAACTGAATGACGAGCTTTATCAGAAAAAACGCGACCGCCAGATTTTGGATGAGCTGGAAGGCGGTTATGACGAGGAGCTGCTCATGGAAGAGGAAGAAAGCGCCGAAGAGGAAGAAACAGTAGAATGGGAAGAAAATCCTATCGTTACCGCTCAGAGAGAATATCTGGAGAAACAATTAGAGTTTCATTACGAACCCGTCAAAAAATAAATTAATTTTCATAAATTTTAAGCTCGTGTCGATAGTATTAATCTAAACGGGACGAGCTTTTTTATTAATTACTTGTGAAAGTCTGTTCAAGTTGTTATATTATGTATATCTTGTTGTTTTTAAATGACTTTTGAAAAATATGGTTAAGCAATTAAAATTGGTGCCGCTCTGTTTTTATATTTTTATGGGGAAAGTATGTCGAAAAACAGTGAACATTTTGATGCATGCTTCCCATTTTTCTAGAGTTTCGCTTAAAAATGTTTCAAACATGACTGCTCCCAAACCGCTGCAAAATTTACCTTTCGTTATTTTAAATTGTTGGGCTTTAATTCATCTTTAATATTTTATATCAAGTTAAGCTGAATTCACCGGAATTTTAGATCAAAATTCCATACCTGTGAATTACGTACGCTGATCAGCGCTTATAATGCAAAAAAACCGGGAATGTTATTTCAAGTATTCAGGAGAATATAAAGGAAAGTGAGGAATGGAAAATGATTTACACTGATAATCAGAAAGAGATTGCTGAGAAGATTCATCCGGAAGCAATGAATGCGAACTGGAAAGATTGGAAATGGCAAATAAAGCATAGTATTCGGGATATCGACACTTTTGAAACATTGTTGGGGGTGAAATTTAGCTCCGAAAAAGAGGAGTTAATTGAAGATACCATTGAGAAGTTTCCCCTTTCTATTACACCCTATTATCTTTCATTAATTGATGCTGATAATTTTGAAGACGATCCGGTATTTAAACAGGCTTTTCCGAGACCGTCTGAGGTCTTAATTCAAAAACATGACCTTAAAGACCCTTTGGCGGAAGACCGCGATAGCCCGGTGCCCGGAATTACCCATCGGTATCCGGATCGTGTGCTTTTTCATATTAGCAATGTGTGCTCCATGTATTGCCGGCATTGTACCCGCAAGAGAAAGGTGGGAGATAAGGATTCCATTCCGGGTAAATCTGCCATAAAGGAGGGGATTGAATATATTAAACAGAATCCGGCGGTGCGGGATGTATTATTGTCCGGCGGCGATCCGTTCATGCTATCGGATTCCTACCTGGACTGGATTCTCACTGAGCTGAGAAAAATACCGCATGTGGAAGTGATTCGAATCGGAACGCGCATGCCGGTGGTTTTGCCGTATCGCATTACTGATGATTTGGTTACAATGCTCAAAAAGCATCAACCGCTTTGGATCAATACCCATTTTAATCATCCGCGCGAAATTACCACTTCTTCCAAAGATGCACTACGCAAGTTAGCGGACGCCGGATTTCCGTTAGGAAACCAATCGGTTCTGCTTGCCGGTGTAAATGATTGTCCGCGAATCATGAAAACCTTGGTGCACAAACTGGTTCAAAACCGGGTGAGACCCTATTATCTCTATCAGTGCGATTTATCTGAAGGATTATCCCATTTTCGTACCCCGGTGAGTAAAGGGATCGAGATCATGGAAAGTTTGATCGGGCACACCAGTGGTTTTTCCGTTCCAACTTACGTGATTGATGCCCCGGGCGGAGGGGGAAAAATTCCCATTATGCCCAATTACTTGATTTCCATGTCCACCAATAAAGTGGTATTGCGGAATTATGAAGGCGTTATTACCACCTACAAAGAACCGGACTCCTACGAACCGGTATTTTGCGAACGGGACTGCGATAATTGTAAATTGTGGCTGGATTTGGAGGAAGGAAACGAAGACAAGTCCATTGGGATCGCCCAACTTCTATCCGATGGGGATAAAACCATTTCTTTAACTCCCGAAAATTTAGAGAAAAATTGGTCTACCAACGGTGACGAGTAATGGATAAGGGTATGAAAACCGGATGTTTGATAGATGGAGATTTTGTCAATTTCGCATGACAGAGGTTAAGGTATGCACTTTTGGGATTTTGTTATATTTGTGGTTTATTTGCTCGGTGTTTTAGGAATCGGGTTTTATTTTTTCAAAAAAAACAAAGATACGGAAGATTATTACGTGGGTGGGCGAAAGATGAAGCCCAGCCATGTTGGTCTATCGATTGTGGCGACCGATGTTGGTGGGGGCTTTTCCATCGGTTTGGGAGGGCTGGGTTTTACAATCGGACTGGCGGGCAGTTGGTTGCTTTTTACCGGTTTGGTTGGTGCCTGGTTGTCTGCAGTTTTC
>CAZVKP010000378.1:2852-4036 GCA_964627635.1 uncultured Calditrichaceae bacterium
TCGTCATTCCCAAAATTAAAAAAGTTGATCTTAATCAGGATATGTTAACCTATCCCGATTTTCTCCGGTTTCGTTACAGTGAGAAAGTTGCCCTGGTGGCATCAGCCATCTCCGGCATCGGCTATTTGGGCTTTACCGGCGCTCAGGTGCTGGCGGGCGCAAAGCTGGCTGCGGCAACCATTATTCCCCAGGCGCCGTTTGGTATGGATCCATTAGAATTTGCCTTGTATGTTATCGCGATTGTGATTATCGGATATACGGTAATGGGTGGTATTAAAGCAGTCATTTATACCGATACGGTTCAATGGATTATACTATTAACCGGATTAATCTTTTTAGCCATCCCCATGGCGGTGAATCAAGTGGGTGGTTATTCGGCATTGGTAGAGAAATTACCGGCGGGTCACTTAAACCTGGGAAATGTGGATATAGCAACATTCATCAACTGGATGGTAACCATTATTCCCATTTGGCTGGTGGCAATGACCCTTTATCAGCGAATGTATGCCTGTAAAGATGTAAAAGATGCCAAAAAAGCCTGGTATATTGCGGGATTTTTTGAGTATCCCATTATGGCATTTATGGGTGTCATTCTGGGTATGGCGGGACGAGTGATGTTTCCCGATGTGGATCCTGAGATGGGGCTTCCGCTCATTATCAAAACTGTTTTACCAATTGGCATAACCGGAATTGTGGTCGCTTCATATTTTTCTGCCATCATGTCCACCGCAGATAGTTGTTTAATGGCTTCCTCCGGAAATTTTTTAAATGATATTATTCAAAGATATTTTTATAAATCTGCCTCTGATAAAAAAATAATGGGCTTGTCTCAAATCACCACATTTATTCTGGGTGCACTGGCAATTATCATTGCTGCCTCTTTCGAAACCGTGCTGTCTGCAATTCTTTATGCCTATGGCTTTATGGTTTCCGGTCTATTCATCCCGACGCTGGGTGCATATTTTTCGAAGAAGGCAACTGCGAGTGCCGCATTCTGGAGCATGCTTTTTGGCGGGGGATTAACCTTATTCCTGCAGATACTTAAAATTGAACTTCCCTTTGGTCTGGACGCCACCCTTTATGGAATTGCCCTCTCTGCCCTGGTTTTCCTTACGCTTACTTTTTTAAAGCCTCGTAACACAGACTTCGAACTTGAAAGGCATCTGGTATGATGTTCGATAAAA
>CAZVKP010000379.1:0-4028 GCA_964627635.1 uncultured Calditrichaceae bacterium
GGACGCTCTATCGCCAGGTCTTTAAACCGTAATTTTGTGAGAATATCTCTGGGTGGTGTGAGAGATGAGGCTGAAATTCGTGGTCATCGCCGGACTTACATCGGATCTATGCCCGGTAAAATTGTGCAATCCATGAAACGCGCAAGTACAAAGAATCCGGTATTTTTATTGGATGAAGTTGATAAAATGAGTGTTGACTTTCGAGGCGATCCATCTTCCGCTTTGTTGGAAGTTTTGGACCCCGAACAAAATTCAAAATTTAACGATCACTACCTGGATTTGGATTACGATTTGTCCGAGGTGCTTTTCATTACCACCGCAAATGTTCAATCACAAATTCCTCCTCCATTACAGGATCGTATGGAAATTATTGAACTTCCGGGGTATTTGGAACATGAAAAAATCCACATCGCCAGAAAACATTTGATCCCCAAACAGCTTGGAGAGCATGGTTTAACTGAGCGGGAATTAAATATCTCCGATAATGCATTAATGCGAATTATACGGGAATATACCAGAGAAGCAGGTGTGCGAAATTTGGAGCGTCAAATTGCCAATCAATGTCGAAAAACCACTCGAAAACTGATTGAGAACCATAATTCCAATGGAGTGCACCTTAATACTCGGAATATTGAATCCTACCTCGGAAAACCAGTATTTCTGTTCCGACAGGCTGAACTTCATGATGAAATCGGCGTATCTTTGGGTCTTGCCTGGACAGCTTATGGCGGCGACATTCTCAAAATTGAAGTGAATACTTACACCGGTAAAGGTAAGCTGATAATGACCGGTAAATTAGGTGAAGTGATGAAAGAATCCGCACAGGCTGCCTTAAGCTATGTGCGCTCCATTGCCAAAGAGTTGAACATAGAGGAAGATATCTTTCAAAACCAGGATATTCACATACACGTGCCGGAAGGTGCCATCCCTAAAGACGGACCCTCTGCAGGGGTCACTCTTGCCACCGCAATGATTTCCGCTTTTACCGGGAATAAAGTCAGGGGAAATATTGCCATGACCGGAGAAATAACCCTGAGGGGAAAAATACTTGCTATAGGCGGTGTTAATGAAAAAATGTTAGCTGCCCAGCGAAACAACATTCCAACTGTAATTATCCCGGAGGAAAACAAGAAAGAAATCGATGAACTGCCAAAAGAGCTGCGACAGGGAATTACAATTCTTCAGGTATCCGAGTATCACCAGGTCATGAAAAAAGTTTTTCAGTAAGATAATTGGATATTACCATTGTCCGGCTAATATATTTTAACGCCAAACAGTGTGTAATTCTTAATGCCAGTGTTTATCTTCACTGATCATTTGTGCACCTCATCACACTTTAAACAGCAAATCTTTGTTTATTTTAATTGTTATTTTTGATTAAATGTTATTATACAAATGCTAAGGAGAAATGGTATGAGAAAGAGTCTATTGGTATTATTTGTTCTGTTATTTTCAGTTTTCTCAGCTTACAGCCAAAGTTCAATTAATATCTTTGGCGGTTACGGGCAGTCAGATTTTGATCTTGAAGTAGAAGAGGGTGAAGAGGGAACTCAGGCAGGCTATGTGCCAGTCGGAGTTCAACTATTGTTTGGGAATCAATTGCAATTTGGAGGGGAATTTCATTATGCTGTCGTTCCCTTCACGTTTGAGTTTGAAACAGGTGGTACCAAAATTGGCGATCTCATCGTAAATCAAATGTTCGCAGGTGGATTAGTGCGCTTTCATCTCGGAACCGGTGATTTCAAACCGTTTGTTCGCGGAGGTGGCGGTGTTTATATGGGAGATATGGAGTTTGAATATACCGATGAGTTTCAGGATGTCGCAGAAGATGAGACAATAGATATGAAAAGTGCTTTCGGTTTTAATGTTGGTGGAGGAGTGGTATCTAAAATGGGTGATAAGAATGCATTTTTTGGAGAATTTGTTTACCACATTGTAGATCGTGAGCCTGATGTTGAGGATTCCGAAGCCAACAAGGCTAACAACTGGGCTGTTCAGGTAGGTTTTCAGATCGGTATAAATTAAATAAATAAAATGCAAGAGCCACCTTTTAGGTGGCTTTTTTATTTTCTCTATAATTTCCAGCGAATTGCACACTATTTAGTTGAAATTTATTTTTGGTCTCAAAAATTATCATTCTAACCACTTGCTTTGTTTTTCTTCAAAAGATATATTAATGGGGAACCTTTCTGCAGGATGAGGATGATGAAGAAATTTATAGGTCTTGACCTTTATAATATAGATTCACTTTTGAGTGAGGATGAAAAAATCATTCGCGATTCGGTTCGGGAATGGGTCGATGAGCAGGTTTTACCCATCATTGAAAACGCTTATCAAAACGATGAATTTCCTAAACAGTTAATTGCGCCAATGGGTGAAATGGGGTTACTTGGTGCCAATCTTCCTCAAAAATATGGCTGTGCGGAGATTAATAATGTAGCTTACGGCCTTATAATGCAGGAGCTTGAACGGGGAGATAGCGGGATTCGGAGTTTTGCATCTGTGCAGGGTGCACTGGTGATGTATCCAATTTACATGTGGGGAGCCGAAACCCAAAAAGAGTATTGGCTGCCAAAGTTAGCCACCGGAGAGAAAATCGGATGCTATGGCTTGACAGAATCTGATTTTGGTTCCAATCCGGGAGGAATGAAAACCACCGCAGTTGAAGAAAAGAACAGTTTTATTCTGAATGGCAGTAAAATGTGGATCACCAATGGGTCTATTGCTGATGTAGCTGTGGTGTGGGCAAAATTAGATGGTACGTTGCGAGGATTTCTGGTTGAAAAGGATACACCCGGATTCACCGCACCGGAAATTAAAAATAAACATTCTTTACGGGCATCAGTAACATCGGAATTGGTATTTCAGGATTGCCGAATTCCCAAGGAAAATATTCTGCCGGAAACGACCGGCTTAAAAAACGCGCTATCCTGTTTAACACAAGCAAGGTATGGTATTGCCTGGGGCACAACCGGTGCTGCTATGGCTTGTTACGATGAGGCTCTCAATTATTCTTTGAGCCGGATTCAATTTGATAAGCCAATTGCTTCTTACCAGATCACTCAAGAAAAATTGACAAAAATGGCTACGGAAATCACTAAGGCTCAATTGCTAAGCTTACAATTGGGACGGCTGAAAGATCAGCATAAAATGCATTTTACTCAAGTATCTTTAGCAAAACGGAATAATGTATATTTTGCTTTAGAAATAGCCAGATCTGCGCGGGAAATTCTTGGGGCTAACGGAATTGTTTCCGAATATCAGACGATGAGACACATGAATAATTTGGAATCAGTCAAAACCTACGAGGGAACGCATGAAATGCACACCCTTATTGTTGGACAACATTTAACCGGAATACCTGCATTTACATAAATGAAAGACGCTAATCAAACAAACATTTTAGTGGTCGAGGATAATATTCAATATGGTCAAATGCTGGCAGATGCATTAGCCAATTTGGACTATAAAGTCCTTCTCTCCTTTTCTGCCACAGGTGGTTTAGATATTATTCGCAACGAAAAATTAGATATTGTCTTATCGGACATAAATATGCCGGGGATTTCCGGCATCGATTTGGCACGCCGGATTATGGAGATGTATATGGATTTACCGGTGGTTTTAATTACCGGTATTCATGATCTCTCCCTGGTTAAGGAAGCTTTTGAAATCGGCGTTTGTGATTACCTGGTAAAACCGATAAAAGTGGATGAATTACCGGTGGTTATTGAACGAAATCTTCAACGAAAAGTGCTGGAAAATAAAGTTCTGGAAGAAAACAAAGCAGAAACGCTTTTAAAAGCACTTAAAGCCCTGATGCGTGCTTTGGATGCAAAAGACTCTTACACGTACGGACATTCCCAGAGAGTAGTCCGCTTGGCAATGCTTCTGGCAGATGAACTTCAATTAAGTGAAGATCGTCGATATACTTTACAAATAGCGGCTTCATTGCATGATATTGGAAAAATTGGGATGCCGGATAATATTCTAAAAAAAGCGGATGGATTAGAATATTTTGAAATCCATAA
>CAZVKP010000380.1:0-4025 GCA_964627635.1 uncultured Calditrichaceae bacterium
GGGTATCCAGCTCATGGTTTTTATACTGCGGTATTCGATATGATTCGTCATTACCGCCCCACTGTTAACGTGATGCAGCGCCCCACCCAAGATGATGGCGCGGGATATTATTTTGTAGGGCACCATGAAATTATGATTCCGCTTCTTGCGGCGGCAATTCAGTAAAAAATAGAAGCATTGAAGAACTAATAGATAGACTGAATTGAAATTCTATAAACTAAAGACAAACAATCTACCTATTCGTCCTTTTTATGATTGAAAAAAACATTTTACTGTAGTGGTAAAATTATTAATTTTAATTTATATTTTTATTTTTAAATTTCAAATAGAGTGATTCTATTGCAATAAAGTACGAAGTGACACGAATATCTTAATTCCAGGGATAGAATTTAAATCATTTGACTTTGTACGATTGATATGAAATATAGAATGTATGTCGATGAGTGTGGCAACCCAGATTTGGGAAGTTCCGATAACCCTGTTCATCGTTATTTAAGTCTAACTGGTGTAATCATCGCCTTACGCTATGTCAGTAATACTTTATTTAGCCAGATTGAATCTCTAAAAGTTAAGTACTTTAAATCACATCCCGATGATCCTATAATTCTTCATCGAAAAGAAATAGTTAATGCAAAATATCCCTTTGAAGTACTAAGGGATAAGAAAATAAGAAAGAAATTTGACATGGAGCTTTTGGATTTGTTAAGGGAATGGGAATATGTTGTTGTGACCGTATGTCTTGATAAACAAGCACATAAAGAAACTTACAAAGTCTGGAGATATGAACCATAACATTATTGCCTTGCTCTGCTTTTAGAAAGATATGCTATCTTTTTAGAACAACAGCAATCTCAAGGGGATGTACTGGCGGAATCAAGAGGTGGAAAAGGAGACCGAAAGTTAAAGGATTCGTTTAGTAGGCTTTGGAGAAGTGGAACAGAATATGTCACACCAGAACGCTTTCAAAAAGTGCTCACTAGTAAGCAACTCAAGGTTAAGCCTAAAGCGAACAATATATCAGGCTTACAAATCGCAGATATTATTGCACATCCAAGCAGAACAGAGATACTGTTAGAGAATGGTAAACACAATACACAACTTGCCCCTTTTGCTGCAAAAATAGTTACAATTCTTCAAGGGAAATATTATCAGCATCAAGGTAAGATATTCGGCAAAAAGTTCATTTAATAAAAAAGGCCCGAAAAGGGCCCGATAGCTTTCGCCATCCACCTCCAGTAATCTGGATTAGTTACATAATAAACAAATTTTTAAAAAATGTCAATATTTTTAAAAAAAACTTTAAAAAAGTAATTCACTTCAATGGCAGACTTTTATATATCAGTTAAGAATTGTTCAAGATTCAGCTCTATAAAACAAGAACCATTTTATTGGTAAACTACGAACAAAAATTAATATATATAGCTTGATTTTTTAAAAATGCCGAGCCTCTCAATTTAGTTGATTAGTTTTAATTTAACCCGTTGTGCTAGTTAATGTGCCATTTCAAGATTTTAAAATCCCTGTCTGCCTGCCAAACAGGGTTGAAGCGGTTAATTTAATAGAATTTAAGGCATTTAAACGCAACTATTCTCACGGCTGATTTACAATAACCAATCCAACCACAATGCCGGCACCATCCGCTATCAGGTCTTTCCATGAAAAATGATTACGTGGTTTGCTGCCATCCCAAATTTCTTTTAAAATCCCCAAACTTATCGTTATTCCCGTAGCCAAACTTTTACCCGGTTTCACGTCCATATTCCCGTGCACTTCTGCTGTTTTGTAGATAAAGACGGTACTCATCATACTTCCCATGAAATGGCGTGCTTTATCCGGGGCGAATAAACGATCTGAAAATTTTGTATTATCTTTTTCATGCTGCTCACTATAGACGAGCATCTTTCGATTGAATGGTTCAAACGGATATATCGTCTCGGAATAGCATGAGGTTATACCCAAAAAAGTAATCATCAAAAATGGTAGGAAAACTGAATTTCGGCAAACCATTTTCCCTCCTGAAAATCTATAGACTGGCTAATTTCCATTGCTTCATCAAATTTATAAAGATAAGCATCAACATACGCATCCACCATAGTGAGTAAATAAGAAAGGGCAAAATACCAGGTAAACAGGTTGCGCTTTTCTTGGAAATCACGATTTCCGGTATTTTCCCAACGATTGTCATACCAGAAAATATGGTATGCCAAAACTGTGTTCGCTGAGAATGCAATTCCGGCTTTGATATATTTATTATTGTAAAACTGTCCCCATCCCGGAAGAATGGCGGACCGAAAGACAGCGCCCATTGGGGATTTTAAGGGATTATCAGACAGTAAGCGGTTTGTATCAAGTTGGGTTTTTTCTATAAAGGTGTTATCAAACTTCCGGTTTATATTTGATTGAGATTTGACCAATTGCACCTGCATAATAACAAGTATGCAAAATATCCAACTAATATTTGATAGTCGAGGGAGTTTTGACATACTAATTGCGATCCTGTTCCGTGGAATTATAAATCACTTCCAAAGCAGATGGGATAATAGAAATATCCAAATTTTTCAAATCCATTCCCAATAACTCACCATCCGCATGAACGGCAATTCCTTTTTCAGATTGGACACTTAATTTTTCAGTCTGAAGCATCTGCACTTGTTTCAATGTGGTATGTTTTCCCCGGGTTGCTTTTGGTAAATTAAGAAACACTTCTCTTTTATTCAATGCCCGTATGATGCATATGTCCAGCTTCCCGTCATCAATTTTAGCCTGAGGGGTTAGAAAGAATCCTCCACCCATCGCGACACCATTTCCCACAGAAATCAAAAAAACCTCACTCTCATCGGTCCTACCATTTATGTTAATCGAAACCGTCTCATTGGAATAACTAAACACTGTTTTTAGAACCGAGTATAAGTAGATTAAAAATCCGCGAAGTTTTTTGATCTTCAAACTTTCTCTCACCACCCAGGCATCAAAGCCGATTCCCAATCCGTTCGGAAAATAGCGTTCCCCAACTTTACCAATGTCGATTCTTTTTCGAACATTTTGCCGGATCACTTCCAAAGCTTGATGCACATCTTTAGGCAGACTCAACATCTTGATAAAATCGTTCCCGCTACCAATGGGAATTACGCCTAATGCTGCTTTTCCTCCCACCATACCGTTAACAACCTCATGCACGGTTCCATCACCTCCCGCAACGATAACAACAGTAAATTTATCTTTAATATCCGAGGCAATTTCCCTGGCATGTCCCGGTGCGTTGGTATGAAAAAACTCCACATTTGTCAATTTCTGTTGGACTGTTTTATACAAAGATTCTTCTATTTTCTTTCCCCGCCCGCGGCCCGCCATTGGATTCAGAATAAGCCCATAGGTTTCCACTTTCATTCCTTTCTGTTAAAAGGTAAAAGCGAGATTTTTTTGCAACTGATTTAATTCAAATCTCAAGGCCTCCGACTTCTTTTCATAAAACATTTATTACCAACAGCACCTTACCTGTGATTCCATCCCGAATATTTAACTTGCTATTGCTGTTCTCAAAATTTAATAAAATTAATAAATTATAAAAACACCAATATGAATCCGGGCTTTTTAATTAATCCAATGTTGCAATACATTCAATTTCCACCATCGCATCTTTCGGTAAACGTGCCACTTCTATTGCTGAGCGTGCCGGAGCATTTTCTTTAAAAAATTGGCCATAGACTTCATTCATGGCAGCAAAATTATTCATATCATCCAAGAAAATAGTTGTCTTAACAACTTTTGCTAATTCCGATCCGGCAGCTTTTAGCACAGCTTCCATATTTTTCATCATTTGCTGAGTTTGTGTCTTCACATCTTTTTCAAGCAGTTGACCGGTTGCCGGATCCAAAGCAATTTGACCGGCTACAAAAACAAAGTTACCGGAAATTATTGCCTGATTATAGGGTCCTACCGGTGCTGGTGCCTCATCTGTTTTGATAATTTGTTTCATAACTTTGTCCTCCAATATAATATTTTTAAACTATGAACATCAAGAATAA
>CAZVKP010000381.1:0-4022 GCA_964627635.1 uncultured Calditrichaceae bacterium
ATCTGGACCTGGGTCACGTTTATTGTGCTATTTGCAGTGTTGGCAAAAGTCGCATGGAAACCCATATTATCGATGGTGAACAAACGGGAAGAAACGATTAGCGACTCTCTTAAGAGGGCAGAAAATGCCAAAACAGAGGCTCAGGAGCTATTGGAAAAATATGAAAAAATGATGGCGGATGCTCAGGAAGAAATTCAGAAAATGATGAAAGATAATAAAGAGATGGCGGAAAATATTAAGAACGAGATTATTTCCGATGCACGTGCAGAGGCAGATAAAATCCAGAAAAAGGCTCATTCTGATATTGAGCGTGAGAAAGAAGCTGCTATAAAGGAATTAAGGCAGGAAGCGACCGATTTGGCAGTGAGAGCAGCATCACAGCTTATTAAGGAAAACTTAGATTCAAAGAAACACCGGGAATTAGTGGATAATTACATTAAAGATTTGGAACAAATGAATTAAATTATAGGATGAACTCTCTTGGTTGGTTCACGGGTAACAAAACGGTACGCTAAAGCATTATTTGAGCTTGCGAAGGAAAATGATTTGCTCGCAGGTGTGGATAAAAATTTAGCTTATTTGAGACAGATTGCGGAGAAATCCGATCAATTCCAAGAGATACTAATATCCCCGGTTATTCAAATGTCCAAAAAGAAAGAAGTCTTTGAAAAGCTGTTTCGAGCAGAATTAAGCGAATTGACCATAAATTTTCTCAACCTGTTATTATTGAAAAACAGAGAACCACTGTTACTCGATATAATTGATCAATTCGATAAATTAAAAGATGCAGCAGAAGGAATTGTTCGCGGTCATTTATTTTCTGCATCTGAATTTGATGACAAACAGAAAAAGTTATTGGTTGAGCAATTGGAAAAAATGACTGGAAAACAGGTGGTTTTACAGGAAGATTTGGATAAAACACTCTTAGGTGGATTTGTGGTTCGTTTGGATGATACCGTAATTGATAGCAGTTTAAAAACTCAATTAACCCGATTGCGGGAAAAGATGATTTCCGGTGAATAATTAATAAATTTTAGAGGAATAATAGTATGGCGGTTGATGTAAAACCTGATGAAATATCTTCCATTCTCAAAAAACAGTTAGCTGATTTTGAGAAAGAAACAGAAGTCTACGATGTAGGGACGGTTCTGCAAATAGGAGATGGTATAGCCAGAGTGCACGGATTATCAGATGTCATGGCAGGAGAACTGGTAGAATTTCCCAATGATGTCATCGGTTTGGTGTTAAACCTGGAAGAGGACAATGTTGGCTGTGTTTTATTTGGAGAGGATAAACTAATAAAAGAAGGCGATACGGTCCGCCGCACCAAGCGGATTCAGCAAGTGCCGGTCGGTAAAGAGTTGTTGGGTCGGGTTGTGGATCCCCTGGGCTTGCCCAAAGATGGAAGAGGTCCTGTAGATGCAAAACAGCATTTGCCCATCGAACAAAAAGCACCTGGTGTTATTTACCGGCAACCGGTTAAAGAGCCTCTACAAACCGGTTTAAAAGCCATTGACTCCATGATACCGATTGGCAGAGGTCAGCGGGAATTAATTATTGGTGATCGCCAAACAGGTAAAACTGCCATTGGTGTGGATACCATAATAAACCAGAAATTAACCCAGGATACCGATGCCCCGGTTTACTGTATCTATGTGGCTATTGGTCAGAAATCATCCACGGTTGCCAAAGTTGTAAAAACTTTGGAAGATTATGGTGCATTAGATTATACCATTATTATTTCTGCAGATGCCAGCGAACCTGCACCGTTACAGTATCTTGCGCCATACGCAGGGGCCGCGATGGGTGAATATTTCCGGGATAACGAAATGCATTCACTGGTTATTTACGATGATCTTAGTAAACATGCCTGGGCGTATCGTGAGGTTTCCTTGTTACTTCGGAGGCCCCCGGGAAGAGAAGCTTATCCTGGCGATATTTTTTATTTACACTCCAGGCTTCTGGAGCGCGCCGCTAAATTGAGAGATGAGGATGGTGCCGGTTCTTTAACTGCATTACCGATCATCGAAACACAGGCAGGAGATGTTTCCGCATATATTCCCACCAATGTCATCTCCATCACAGACGGACAAATATATCTGGAATCCGGTTTATTCTATTCGGGCATTCGTCCGGCGATTGATCCCGGTATTTCAGTGAGTCGGGTTGGTGGAAATGCGCAAATCAAAGCAATGAAACAAGTGGCTGGCAGTTTAAGGTTAGATCTGGCTCAGTACCGCGAACTGGAAGCATTTGTCAAATTCGGAACGGAATTGGATAAAGCAACACAGGCGCAAATTACCCGTGGTCAGCGTCTCATGGAATTACTGAAACAGGATCAGTATAACCCACTGCCTGTTGAAAAGCAGATTGCTATTATTTATGTTGGCACAGAAGGTTTCTTAGATAAACTCCCGGTAGAAGTTATTACCCGGTTTGAGGAAGAGTTCCTGGAATTTTTAGACAACAAATATGCTGATTTGTTAAAAGAGATTGCTGAGAAAAAACAGTTATCTGATGAAATAAAAGAGCGACTCAACAAAACTGTTGAAGAATTTATAAAAGTCTTTAAGGTTGAGGAATAATCCAATATGGCAACCTTACGGGAAATTAAGAATCGTATAAATAGTGTCAAAAGTACGCAGCAGATTACCCGTGCCATGAAAATGGTAGCAACTGCTAAATTACGAAAAGCCCAGGAACAGATATTTGCTGCCAGACCCTATGCGTATAAAATTGATGAAATGCTACGCCATATTATCTCAACCTTAGAAAATCCTCAGGATCCATTGCTGGAAAAACGAACCGTGAAGAGGGTATTATTAGTTGCAGTAACTGCAGATCGCGGATTATGTGGTGCTTTCAATAGCAATATTATTAAACAAACTCTTGTAAAATATGATGAGCATCAGGATAAGGAAGTATCCCTCGTCTGTATTGGAAAAAAGGGTTATGATTTTTTCAGAAAACGAGATTATACCATCTCAAATCATTTTATTAAATTTTTTAACAATCTGGAATTTTCTCATGCACAAAAGATTACTGATTTTTTAGTCGATCAATTTCGCCAACGCAATACAGATTTAATTGAAATTGTATATAACCAGTTTAAAAATGCTGCGCAGCAAAATGTTATTGTAGAAAAATATTTGCCATTGGTCCCTGAGGAATTCAAAGAAGATGAGCCAGAAATTGATTATATTTATGAGCCGGATAAAGCCACATTATTGGAAAAGTTATTACCCAAGCATTTGAATATTCAAACCTGGCGTATATTATCGGAATCTTATGCCAGTGAACAGGGGGCTCGTATGACGGCAATGGATAATGCGACTGAGAATGCCCAGGAATTAATTCAGGATTTAACATTACATTATAACAGAGTGCGGCAGGCAGCTATTACCAAAGAAATTTCCGAAATTGTTGGTGGTGCGGAAGCTCTAAAAACCGGATAATGAAAAACAAAGTGAGAAAGAGGAAAGTATAAATTATGGCTAAAGGTATTGTTAAACAAGTAATTGGCCCAGCCGTGGACATTGAGTTTTCGGATGGTGATTTACCAGAAATCCATAACGCTATTCGCATTGAACGAGAAGATGGCCCTCCATTAAACTTAGAAGTTCATCAACATTTAGGGGAAAACCTGGTACGGTGCGTGGCTATGGATTCTACAGATGGTTTAACCCGTAAAACTGAGGCGACGGATACGGATGCCCCTATTGCTGTTCCGGTGGGTCCGGAAGTGTTGGGGAGATTAATGAATGTCGTGGGGAATCCAATTGACGAAGCCGGTCCAATTGAAACGAAGGAGCGCTATCCAATTCATCGGGAAGCGCCCGAATATGAAAGTTTAAGTACCGATACCGAACTCTTTGAAACCGGCATTAAAGTCATCGATTTGCTCGAGCCATATTCCAAAGGTGGAAAAACAGGTTTGTTTGGTGGAGCTGGTGTGGGTAAAACGGTTATCATTATGGAGCTCATCCGAAATATTGCAGCGGAACATAGCGGGATTTCAGTGT
>CAZVKP010000382.1:0-4015 GCA_964627635.1 uncultured Calditrichaceae bacterium
GGCAGGACAACTCTCACAGAGGGACCACTATGTGGCGGCGCAAAAGTAAGCCTTTACCCCATGAAATAACGATATTGTCATTTGGTCTTGAGATATTTTTATGCAGTGTAAAAAATTGAAAAACTTGAATGGTAAAGTATATTTCACAGGGTGTACAAACCGGTAAAGTTATCCCGGAGGGACTACATACGTAGGACACCGCCCTGGTGCGGATTCAGGGTGTTAAATAATGAAAGCAGCAAAATATATTTAGAAATTTAATCTATATATAAATGGTCAAAATTAGGTGATGTTTTATATAAATATTTCACACCCTAAACCAGCAATACCCGAATATAGGAGTGCAGACCTGGGGTGTGTAATTAACTATGTAAATTGTTGACCAAAAAAGAAAAAATTGAATATTACACACCCTGAACCAGGAAACCGAATTTGACCATTGCGGTATATGAATCTAAGTTGTAATTTGTTTTAGAAAATTAAATGGAGAGGATATTATGCCCATCGTCCATATAGATTTCCCGATAACAGCTTTTTCAGTTATGCGGAGAGAACCGGAAGAATTTGCTAAAGAATTAAGATTGGCAGCAGCGGTGAAATGGTATGAGTTGGGTGAAATATCACAGGAGAAAGCTGCTGAAATTGCCGGACTATCCAGAAATGAATTCATAGTTGCTTTGGCCAGATACCAAATCGATTTTATGCAATATTCTGAAAAAGAGTTAGACGCAGAATTAGAAAATGCCGATTGAGAGAATAGTTCTAAACGCTTCTCCGGTTATTGTCCTGTTTAGAGCAAGATTAGAGCATATTTTACCGGATTTATTTAAAGATATAGTCATACCTAAAAATGTATTAGACGAAATTTCCTCAGGTAACGATCGAGCTGCAAGGGAAATACAAAAATTGCAATGGTATGATGTTCATAAAATTAAGGTTGATACAAACATCCTGGAATGGAATTTGGGTAGAGGAGAGAGTTCCGTATTAAGTTTTGCACTTAAGAACAAACAATACCGAGCCGTTCTTGATGATATGGCAGCGCGAAAATGCGCAAAAACATTCAAAGTTAAGTTACTTGGCACAGGAAGCATATTAGTTTTGGCATCGAGAAAAGGAATTATTCCTTCTTTTGAACAAGCTATTATTGAAGTAAAAAACGCTGGCCTATGGATATCGGATGGGGTTATTGATTTACTAAAAAAGAAATTATGACATATGGAACGGGGAATGATGTACCAAATTAACAATAAAAAACTACTTTCTGCCCGTCAAGGGGGCCGTCGGTCTCCGGCTCCTGACCGTCAAGGTCCGGCCCTGACGGACGGACCGGGCCTTTGACTGGCTTTCTATTATTATTGACTTGTAGCAAATCCCCACAAACTCCGACAAAGTAACTTTCTCCCCAAAGGAGCAAGCCCTTACGGGGCAGGCCGGTAAAGTAACCTTACCCCGTAAGGGGTCACTTACGTGAGAAGGCCAGCAAGACCACTCTCCCAAAGGGACCACTATGTGGCGGTGTAAAAGTGAGCCTTTGCAAACTACTAGAACAAAAAATATAAATGTTGATATAAAGGTGATGCAGATTTAAAATATATTAGGAATGAAGGGTAAGAATATGGGTAAAGTAGTTATAGAAATACCAAAAGAAATACTAAGAAGTGCGAAAATTCCCCCGGGTGAAATAAGCGAGCGATTTAAACAAGAATTAGCTTTACGGTTATATGAACAACAAATTCTTACATTTGGAAAAGCGAGAGAATTCGCGGGATTAACCAAGTGGGAATTTCATAACCTCTTAGGTAAATCAGGTATCACCCGAAATTATGATCTTGAAGAATTAGATAGGGATTTAAAAACACTGGAGTCGATTTATTGAAGGTTGTTGCCAATTCGTCCATTCTTATAAGCTTATCCTCAATTAACAGACTTTCTCTATTAAAAGAAAAATTCAATGAGATATATATCCCTGAAGCAGTTTGGGAAGAGGTTGTAGAGACGGGTAAAGGTGAAACTGGCTTTGAAGAGGTTAGGAGAGCGAATTGGATTAAAAAACAAACAGTAATAGATCATAATTTGGTATCGGCATTAAATGAAAATCTTGATTTGGGCGAGTCTGAGGCGATTTCCCCTGGAATTCAATTGAAAAGTAATATTAAGAGATCTATATTTATTGGAGGCGCTTACAAAGATCGAACAATATCGAGCGGAATGCGAGTTTTTTGAAAATAAATATGGTATGGATTTGAAAACGTTGGAACGACAGCTCCATAAAGACAAAGGGAAGGAAAATTTTGAAAAAGAAGAGGATCTGGAAGATTGGGAATTTGCTAAAAAGGCTCTGAACTGGTGGGAGAAGAAATTAAAGGAACTACGGCTTGCTGCAGACGCTTGAGTGATATACGCACATCATAAAAGATTATCGCATTAAAAGGTTTGAGCAATTTAGCGCAAACCTGAGATTAAGAGCCGAATGTTCCTTGCAGATAATTCCAAACAATATGTGAAAGAAACATGAATGAATGCCAAGAAAGTTGAGTACGCGATTAGAATCGGTTTATCAGGCAGATACAGACATTTACACATAATAGAGAAGGGGAGGATCACATTTTTCAGAGTGCAATATGAAACCAAAATTGGCGATAAATGGTATCCTGTGGTTAGATATGATACGGCTCATGGGTTTGCGCATCGCGATTTTTTGGATATAAAAGGAAGAGTTAAGAAAACGCCTTTGTTCAACTTATATGAAATAAATTTTAAAAAGTGGTGAAAAAAATGAAAAATGTAAGAGATGTTAATATCCAGGATGCCCTGGAAACCATAGAAAAACTTCCGCCGGAAGAACAAGAGACGTTGGTAGAAATCATTAAAAAGCGCTTAATTGAAAGAAGAAGAGGTGAAATAGCACAAAATGCGAAGGAAACTCTAAAAGCTGTAAGAGAGAAAAAGGCAAAGTATGGAAGTATTGAAGATCTTGAAACAGATTTGTTGAGTGATTAATGAGAAAGTTAGCCTGGCATAACAGCTTTAAAAGAGCTTTTAAGAAATATACCAGAAATGATATAAATTTAAAAAAACAAATATTTAGTGTTTTGTCTGAATTGTCTAAAGATCCATTTCAACCTAAATTGAGAACACACAAATTAACTGGCAAATTAAAAGGATTGTGGGCGTGTTAGGTGGAATATGATTGTAGAATAATTTTTACCTTCGAAAAAGATCCTGATTCAAAAAGCGAAATGATTGTTTTGATTGATATAGGAACGCACGATGATGTTTATTAGCTTGGAAAATTCGAAGAAAGGAAAAAGGCTAAGTTTTAAGTTAAAAGCCAAACGTTAAAAACCAAGATTACCACGGAAGTGGTCACCATGTGAAAGATTAAAGACAAAAGCGATGGAATATCAAGTGAGCGTAAATAATGAAAGAATTGTCGTTAAAGAAAAGGGAAAGCAATACGAGATTGACTTGCGGGAAAGGGTAGAATGTCAATACAGTAACCAGAAAGCAGTAAAAAACAGTACAAATAATTATCAGAGAGTTCAGCAAGGGGAGGATGGTGGAAAAAGGCACCACTTTCGAGATTTGAAATGCTGGCAGAAAGGACGTGAAGCAAGAAAATCGCTTTATAGTATTGCCAAAACTTTACCCGACTTTGAAAAATATGCATTAGCAAATCAAATTAGGCGAGCGGCAGTATCCATTTCCGCAAATATCGCAGAGGGTTATGGCAGATTTCATTTTCAGGAAAATATACAGTTCTGCAGGCAAAGCCGTGCATCACTCTATGAATACGAGGATCATCTGATCACCTGTATGGATGAAAATTACATTACCGAAGCAACATATAATACTACTTTAGCATTAATAGTTGAAGACAGGAAAATTCTTGATGGCTATATCAAATATCTGGAAAAAGAATCCAATAAGACTAAAAGATAGTAAACAGAAAGCCGAAAGCCGGTCAGAGGCCCGGTTATATAATCCGGCTTTTGACGGGTCCGTCCGTCAG
>CAZVKP010000383.1:0-1936 GCA_964627635.1 uncultured Calditrichaceae bacterium
AAAACTAAAACCCGCCTGGGCAAGGGTCTCGACGCTTTGATATCAGCGCCGACTGATCAAGAAACGCCCCAACTAAAACATGACATCCAACAATTAGACGTCGGCATTATTGATCCGAATCCCTATCAGCCTCGAATGGATATGGACGAGACCGCATTTGAGGAACTTAAGGATTCAATAAAAGAAAGAGGCATTATACAGCCGGTAGCCGCGCGTCCCAGTAAAAACGGGCGTTACCAACTGATTGCCGGTGAGCGTCGGCTCCGGGCAGCCATTGCCGTCGGCTTAAAAAGAATTCCTGCTTACATCATTGAGGTCGCCAGTGATGAAGACCTTTTAGAAATTGCACTGATTGAGAATGTGCAACGAGAACATCTCAACCCGGTTGATCTGGCAGCAGGGTATCAGCGACTCATTGATGAATTGAATCTGACCCAGGAAGAAGTTGCAGATAAAATTGGGAAGGACCGGGCAACAATTTCAAATATGATTCGATTATTGAAATTACCCGAGAAAATTCAGTATAGCCTTAAAAAAAGTGAAATCCGGGAGGGACATGCACGAGCGCTCCTCGGTTTAGCTGATGAAAATCAACAATTGGAATTATGGAAAAAAACCATAAAGCAGAAACTATCTGTCCGCAGGGTAGAGGAAGATGTAAAAAAACTTCGGACTGCATCTCAGAAGTTGGTGTTGAATAAACCTCCGCGAAAAAAATCCCCGTTTATTAGTCGGATTGAAAATCAATTGCGGGAAAAGTTTGGCACACAGGTCAAAGTAAGAACCAAAAAAGAAGGCGGTAGCATCGAAATCATGTTTTATTCCAGAGAAGATTTGGATAGATTGATGGAATTGCTGGAGGAGATAAAGGTTTAAAGTGATTTATTGTAATAGCCTATCTTTTATTATTTTCAGCAAAAGAGTGCCTTTTACTTCCATAAAAATATGTTTGGAGAAGGGATAGCGTGGCCCATAAAAAACATAAAAGAAAGTATCTCAATATTTTGATGATACCGGATGATGAATCGTCTACAAAGAATTTGAAAATCCGGTATTCTTTCATCACGGCTGGCATAATATTGTTGGTTTTTGTATCAGTTGGTTTGCTGGTGGGAATTTTTACTTATGGGCAGCTACTTCAAAGAGCATATGAAAACATTAGCTTAAAACAGCAAAATAAACAACTTCACGAGCAACTTCAGAAAGTAAATGATTTAACAAGAGAATTAAACCAATTGAAAACCTATGAAAAAAAAGTTCAAAACAGTTTAACAGGGTATATTAAAATTTCTGAAGATATGGGTAGCGGGGAAAGTGGTTCTGGAAGTGAAAAAGTCGCAGAAAAGTCGGTTGTTTCTGCCTTGAAATCCATACCGGTTAAAAAACCTTTGAGTGGATTTGTGAGTCAGGAATTTAAGTTGGGCTTGCACAATGGGATAGATATAGTAGCGCCGGAGGGAACCCCCATTCTTTCTGCAGCAAATGGCTCGGTTTTGTTTTCCGGATATACCATAGATGGTGGTTATACCATTATTCTTGGTCACAGCAATGGCTATTATACCTATTATAAACACAATTTACGGAACCTCGTTTATACCAGCCAGGATGTAGAGCAGGGAGAGGTTATCGGTTATTTGGGCAACTCAGGGCAAAAATCCTATGGGCCCCATCTTCATTTTGAAATATGGAAAGATGGTCGTTCAATCGATCCACGGCATCTGATACTGGAATTTAATTAAGTTTTTACAGGAGATATTCTATGGCATTAAAGTTGAGAGAATCCGGCAGTGATGGAGGAAAAGGAATTAACGAGCTCAATTTTTTAGGAGAAGGCACTTACTTGGATGGATCTCTTGAAACCAAGGGAAGTCTGCGAGTGGATGGAAAAGTGAAGGGCGCCATTAAAGCAGGTGACACACTGACTATCGGTAGCACC
>CAZVKP010000383.1:1946-3992 GCA_964627635.1 uncultured Calditrichaceae bacterium
GCGTTGTATCCGGAGAAATTCATGCTCGCATGGCAGTTGTTGGTGGTAAAATTGAGGGAGATATTAGTGTAGATGAAAAGTTGGTTTTAGAATCCAATTCCACGCTGGTTGGTAATCTGAATGCAAAAAAATTGGTGATTGATGAAGGCGCTGTCTTTCAGGGCAAATCCAACATGGGTGTGAGTAAACAAACCTCCGCAACGACTGCGACAGTATCGAAAGAAAAGGGAGAAGAGCAAGGTGGAGGAGAACAGCCAGAAAAATCCGGATAAATCTACAAAAAGCCAGGATGAGAAAAACTCTCAAAATTTAGCTCAAGTATATAGAAAAATTGCTCCTTACTTAAATATTGGATATATCTGGGCAGCCTCAGTCATCGGTTTTACCCTCCTCGGCATGTATTTAGACCAAAAATGGAATACCAAACCCTGGTTGACTTTGGTTGGTGCAATAGTAGGAATAATCGGTGGATTTTACCATTTCATAAAAACTGTGCTTCAAGAGAACCATCATAAATAATAAAAATAAATCTAAATAATCTTATAGTTCAGAAAATCAAGTTCAGATTGAATATCTCAGATGAATTTTCGTGAATTTTTTAAAAAAAGTTTTTATTTATTTGTGTTTTATGCGATATTATTGACCTTTTTAACGCTCTTCAACGTCCTGAGCGGAAATGTTTGGGCGGCCTGGTTAGGATTAATAATTGCTTTTTTGAATTCAATTGGGGGAGCTGCTAGCATAAGTTGGGGGTACGAAAAGAGTGAAAAAGAATTTTATGGGGCATTTTTTGGGGGAATGCTTCTTAGATTTATTCTGATTTTTATAATCCTTTTTATTTTAATTAAATTATTTCGTTTTAATCAGATAGTATTAATTATATCGTTATTATTCACTTATTTTAGTTTTTTAGTGTTGGAAATTTGGGGTATCAATCAGTACGCAGCGATAAAAGGAAAATAGAATGTCCTCTGCAAATATGGTAAAAGAAGCGACAGAAGAGCACAGCCAGGAAGGGCTTGGAGACTTCATAATTCATCACATTCAGGATACCAACGAATGGAATGTTTTAGGATACAAACTCCATTTACCAACATTTGAGCCTATTGAATTTTTAGGGATGAAAATTAATCTTTCCATCACCAATCATGTGGTGATGATGTGGGTGGCGGCATTAATTTTAATTATTGCGTTTAGTCTGGTTTTTCGAAAGAAGCGACTGGTGCCATCCGGATTGGCAGGAATGTTAGAATCTTTTGTTTTATTCGTTCGGGATGAAATTGCCATACCAAATATGGGATCGAAAGCCGGCAAAAATTTTACACCGTTTTTATCGACTATTTTTTTCTTCATCCTCACCTGTAATTTAATGGGATTAATTCCCTTATTTACCACTGCAACCGGAAATATAAATGTGACAGCTTCACTTGCCATCATTACCTTTGTAATGACGCAGCTCATGGGGATGAAAGAAAATGGGATCATTGGTTATTGGAAGGGCTTAGTACCATCGGGTATCCACTGGCTGCTCGTCATTATTATGATTCCCATAGAAATTTTCGGATTGTTTACCAAACCATTTGCCCTGGCAATGCGACTTTTTGCAAACATGATTGCAGGGCATACTGTTATTTTTGCTCTGTTAGGACTTATTATTGCGCTCGGAAGTGTTTTAGTTTCACCGTTTGCAGTAGCATTCGCGGTGTTCATAAATTTATTAGAAATTTTAGTTGCTTTTATTCAAGCATATATTTTTACGATGCTCTCGTCATTATTTATCGGGATGGCGATGCATCCAGAACATTAGTTTTAAATATTAGAATAAAACAAACAATAGTTAAAAGGAGGTTCTAATGGAACTTAGTTTAGCGTATCTGGCAGCAGGAATTGGAGCTGCGATTGTTGCAATTGCAGCAAGTTATGGAATTGGTAGAATCGGTAGTTCAGCAATGGAGGGGACAGCACGGCAACCGGAAGCAGCCAATGCCATACGAACATCGATGATCATATCTGCTGCTCTTATTGAAGGTATTGCATTTTTCGGAC
>CAZVKP010000384.1:0-3989 GCA_964627635.1 uncultured Calditrichaceae bacterium
TGTGATATAAAACGCATCACTGGTAAAGCTGTTAAACCCTTGCGGATTTTCAGTCAAACCAAGTCCCGCATTCAACAACTCCCGCAAATCTGTACTTTCATTAGCATCTTCATAACGACTAGAATAGGTTGTGTTTTCACCTAAAATATCAGTTACTTCCCGATATCGTGGAATATCAGCCACACTCAACCGAATCCAATTTAGCGAGAGCGCTGTACCTCCATAAAGTGGTTTGGTAAACCCGATATGATGCTGCCTTTCCAATGACTGAAAAAGGGAGGCATACATGCCGGACAACTCTTGTCTGTGCAAAGTGCTCGCACCAGCCGGATTCCAGTAAAATGCAAATCCATCATTGGCGATGGACACATAAGCCCCGCCCATTGCCATAGCACGCGCTCCAATTCCCAATTCAAGAAAAGAACCGGCATACCGAGTATCTGCCATATTATTTGAATAATATGAAAATAATATAAATATACTCAGAACGCATGAAAATATATTTAAATTTTTACTCATTTCAATTTCGCAACTTTTAATATTTTTTCTCGTTCTTCATCAGCAAATTTTGCCTTGAACATTGCAAAATACACACCATTCGCAACCTCAAAACCATTGTCATCAGTCCCATCCCACATTAATTCATTGTAGCCGATTCGTTTAGGATCATTACCAGGTAATCTGGTGTTGATATCATTTTCAATCCTTCTTATCAATCTCCCGGATGTGGTATAAATGCGTATTTCCAACTCATCAATAATTTCAGTTCCGGTAATATAGTAGGAGAAAATTGTTTCATCGGTAAAAGGATTCGGATAATTACCAAATACTCGCAAATCGAATTCATCTTCGACCTGTAACTGAAAATCTTTATTAGATTGGTTCCCATTTACATCCTTTACCTGAATGGAAAGCTCATGCATTCCCTTTTCTAACTCGGGATATGCAGTAATGCCTAATATTTGAGATTGTTGGGTAGTATCCGGTATGAGGATTTTATTTTCAGGTAACGATTGATTATCAATTTCTATAAAAACCTCTTCTCGATTGATTGGAATTCCACTTTCATCTTCGATAAGAATATTCAAGATGGGTTTTGATGAAACAATGGATTTGCTCCGAATTTGTCTCCCGTCAATCGTTAGTTCTATTTTGGGCGGTTGATTATCCTGAGAAATAAACGGTGCGAAAATGCCATCCTCATAAAGACTGGCTGTAATGGAACCCTCTATTGTATCCACTACCGCATCTTTTTGAACCCAAACGCGGGATCGATTATTCCAGCGGTATAACCTGATCTTCGAGCTTGCAACTTCGCCAGTATCAATAGATGATTTATTATAAAATAATTTTAAATGATACGGTTTGTTCAACTGAATATCGGCATTGAGAAATTTTGTCTCGATGACGCTTTCTTTCGTAGAATTTGATAAGGGAAGTCTCGTTAAGTTTTTTTGCTGAAGGATTTCGGGTAGCGACACGGATTGAAATAAAAATGCCGAAGGTGTTGAAATTCCCTGAGGTGTTAACCAAAATTGATGAAGATTATTCAGAGTAATCGTATCGTTTTTTGTCTGATTATAGGTTGATCCCAATTGAGGTAATAAATTAACCATATTCATCATAACAGTTGCGCTGTCCAGATTATTAAAAGGATTAAAATCGGGGAATTCCCTGGTAGATTGCAACTCAGCATAAATTTTGTAAAATGGATTATCCAGATTCAAAGGAAAATCTAATGTTACTGTCAAACTATCTTTGGCATCCAAGGAAAAAGAATTGGTAGCAAAAGACTGTTGAGCGATATAATTTTGATAACCATTATAAGCTTTTATTTCAACATTCTCTGCAGGTACCGTCCCGGAATTTCCCACTGTGATCCCCAATTTGACTGATTCTTCACCAACTAATCTGATTCTATTTTTATAAATGAAGGGATCGGGCCGGCTTTCCTCAACATTGTAATTAAAACTATTTCTATAGACTTTACCTTCTGAGTTCGTCACATACACAAAATAAAAAACCGTTGAAAGGGAAAAAGTCGGCGGTATTTTGCTTATAGTCCTGTAAACTTGCGGGCTAACCATTTCGGTTTTTAACCGAATGGTATCTTGAGTCGTGATTGCCTCTGGTGGAATTACAACAACCTCCACTTTCGATATTCCGGAATTGTCCTTTACCGCCACTTCTATCGCGACACTATCTTCGGCATTAGGATCTGTTGGAATGGTTCTCACAGAATCAAATGCGGTCGCATTAATGCCAATTTGTTTTACGCCAACCGCATCAATGTTGTTATCTGTTAAGTAAACTCTAACATAACCTGTACCCTCATTTAAATTTTCCGGAATGACCAACTCATGACTGGTGTTTGAACCGTTGTAGAAAAGTGGTTCCCTGTATACAACCTCTTTATTTTGATTTGTCAGTTCCAGATAACCATCACCGCTATTAATTGATGTGCTAAACTGTACATTGATGGTGTCGCCCGACTGAGGTGTAGCATTTCCAATTTGAATGTCTATTTGACCTTTCGGTTTTTTTAAGGAAAGATAGGGATCACCAATTAAGTTGTATTGATGAACCATATCATACTTTAAAAAAGGATGGCCCCACTTATACCCCGGGATAAGTGTATCTGAAACCACATACCGGGAATTATTAAAATAATCTATTTTACCAAATGTCACGGCTTCACCAATAGACATTCCGGGAACGAAAAGGTTTTTCATCAAATCCCACAACATGGCATAATCGTTAGCAACCCAGCCCAAGCCTGATGACGCCAAAAGACCAATTGCGCCCCCTTCCGGTTCTAGCAATAGCTTTTGAGCAAGCCCCGGATTGCCGGGGTTATCAAAGGCACCCGTGAAACAGGTCATGCTGGCAATAAACGGGTATTTCCCCTGATTATTTAATCGATTCACATCCTGAATATTTAACAATTGTACATCGGCCCAAATTGCACCTCCTCCATGTCCCATGAAAGAGACGAAGTTAACGCCATTATCAAAATGTTCGATTAAATCAGTGGTTCCGCCAAAATTCGGATCATACTGCACATTTTCATTTTTCACCGTATTCAGTTTAAATGAGGTGAATGTCGGGGGCAGCAGCATATCAATCACACGCTGATTCTGGGTACGAAATGCCGGTTTTTTGGGAAATCCGGGCATTGATGTAAATTCAAATGTATTTCGATCGTTACCACTAATAAACAAAGTTTGATTTCTCCAGGGACCAATTTTTGAATTTTGTTCAAATTCCCTTATTTTATTAATTACATTGGTCACATCTCCATTATTTCTCACCGGAATCCGCCCCACAAATAAATCCGGTAAGTAATCATCTCCGGCGATTAATGAAAAGGGGAAATCTGTGGCAACCGCGCCGAACTTATAGGTATTGAAAAAGAAGGTGGGCACATAGTCTAAATTGACCAAATTGTTTGATTTGTAATCGTAATTTGCGTCTCCAAATAAAAGAACATATTTTAAACGATGGGTTCTATCCCAGTTATAAAATGCATATTTTAAAAAATCTTTGATTGCCAGGGGAGATTTAATGCCGCTATTAAACGCATCATAGATATCCTGAACCCTTACCATGGCTACATTTAAACCATCCTGCCGCCTCAATTCAGCCAGCTCCTGTGCCCGCTCAAAAAATTTGTCATGCGTAATAATTAAATAATCAGCAGAATTTGACGGGTCTTTCAAACTTAATTGCGGGTTCTGCGGATCGTAAGGTTTATCTCGCTCAATTCGCACTGGTTTGAGTCGCTGATCACTAGGGATTGCAACATATTCCACATTTTCCGTATTAATACGATCCTGAAATCGAATTGTATAGCGCCTCTTTCCTTCGTTTTCCTCGGTGATTAAATGATAATTTACTATCCTGCTGATCCCTTTTTTGTAAATTTCAATATCCGGCCTGCTAAATCCTTCAATTTCAAATTGAAATAAAGAGATATTCGGATAATAGAT
>CAZVKP010000385.1:0-3972 GCA_964627635.1 uncultured Calditrichaceae bacterium
CTTCGATAGAGGTCGGAGATATTATCAATACATTCGCCCGACATCCGTGGATGAGGTAAACGGGGATTTAGTAGCGACGTATCCGGATCAGTTTGAATTCCCGGTATTGGATTGGATGGAAAACGACCTGACCGTTGAAGATCCCCCAGACTTAACGCAACCGACAGCCATTGAAGGACCGGAAAATGTTCCGCACCAGTTTGCGCTGGATCAGAATTATCCGAATCCGTTTAACCCGTCTACTACTATCCGTTATGAACTGGCGACAACAACTGATGTTAAAGTGATGGTTTATAATGTTCGCGGTCAATTGGTGAAGACACTTGTTAACACCAAACAGAATCCCGGTGAACATACCGCTGTTTGGAACGGTATCAATGAAAGCGGAAATCGGGTAGCGTCAGGGATTTATTTCATACGAATGAAAGCTGGAGAATTCAATAAAGTACGAAAAATGACATTACTCAGATAACAAAGAGCCAAGGTTACTGTGATTTGAAGATACTCAGCTTTTATGTATGATACAGGTTGCGAGAAGGGTATAGGCTTTATTGGCTTATACCCTTTTCTTTATCGTATAATTTGAGTTTAAATAATACTTTTACTATATATGGCATTATCATCTAAACAGAAAAGATTTATTAAGAATAACCGGCGGAAGTTGTCTGTTGCGGAAATGAGTAAAAGAACAGAGGCAGATCTCCGGGAAGTAAAGGAATATATTAAATTGCTTCCGGTGGAGGTGGATCCGGGACGGAAGCGTATTTATAGAATCATTCTGATTTTATTTCCTATTTTATTTATTCTGCTATTAGAATTGGGACTGCGCCTTTTTCAATACGGTGGGAATTTGGATTTATTCATCGATGCCCCGGGGGGATATTCCGAATATAAAATGTGCAATCCGTATGTGGGAAAACGTTATTTTGTTATGCAATCGACCGTTCCGAATCCATCAAACGATATCTTTCTAAAAAAGAAACCCGAGAATGGATATCGGATTTTTGTATTGGGGGGGTCAACGACTGCTGGTTATCCTTACGGAGAAAACATTATGTTCTCCAGGATTCTCCATAAGCGTTTGGAAGATGCTTTTCCCAATAAACATATCGAGGTGGTAAACACCGCCACGGCTGCCATAAACAGCTATACACTATACGATTTTACCGATGAAATCTTACAAAATCAACCGGACGCGGTATTAATTTATGCCGGTCATAATGAATTTTACGGGGCACTGGGCGTTGCCTCCACAGAGTCATTTGGAAAATACCCCGCAGTAATAAAAGCCTATCTTAGTTTGAAACATTTTCGAACATTTCTTCTGTTACGTGATGTAATCGTTCAATTTCAAAGGGGTGTGCATAATATTTTTTCCAGTGGAACTGTCGCCGATCCGACAGCCACTTTGATGGAAAGGCTGGTTGGCGAACAAACCATCCCTTATAAGAGCACAATCTACGAAATGGGCAAAAAACAATTCAGGGAAAATTTATCGGATATATTAGGCAAATTTCAAAGGGCAAACATACCGGTGTTGGTGGGTGAACTGGTGAGTAATATCAGAGATCAAAAGCCATTTATCTCCGTGAAAACACCCGATTATCCCACTGCTGAAAACGTGTATAAAAAAGCTAAACTCCTGGAGTCGCAACAACAATTTCAGCAAGCCAGGGAATATTATTATCAGGCAAAAGATCTGGATGCGTTAAGATTTCGTGCAACCGAAGAGTTCAACCAAATTATTCATCAGGTTGCCAATAAATTTGATGCGACATTGGTTCCGTTAAAGTCATATTTTGAATCGGCTTCAACGCATGGTTTAATTGGCAATAATCTGACATTGGAACATCTCCATCCCAATATTGATGGTTATTTTCTCATGGCAGATGCCTTTTTTGAAACAATGCGTCGTAATCATTTTATTTCACCCAATTGGCACAAAAGACGTTTGAAATCATCCGAAGAGTTTAAATCAAATTGGGGGATGACTGCTTTGGACAGTGCGTATGCCGATTTGCGGGTTCAAGTGTTAAAAGGCGGATGGCCCTTCAAATCCAAATCTGTTCCAAATCGGGCATTAGCCAATTATCGTCCAACAACCAAAGCAGAGAGCCTGGTCGTTAAAACCTGGGTTAAAGAGAACAAAACGTTGGAGCGCGCGCATGTGGAGTTGGCTGAATATTATAAAAAATTGAATATGTATTTAAAGACTTTCAAAGAATATCGGGCTTTGATGCATTTAACACCTTATAATGTATCCCCCTATTTAAAAGCTGCGGATGCACTCATCAAATTAGGAAGGTTGGAGCAGGCTCTTCCGATTTTATATCAATCTTTGGATTTGGAAAGGACATATTTTGCAAATAAGTGGATCGGACAAATCCTTTTAAAGAAAAATGAGACCAAGACGTCATTGCAATATCTCGAAAAAGCCTATCAAATAAAGAAGAAAGATCCGCAGCTTCTCTATAATTTGAGTGGTGCTTATGCATTGAATGCTCAATACACTAAGTCTGAAGAGTATCTTTCCAAATTGGAAAAAATAAATCCGAACTTTCCGGACGCTGATCATTTGCGAAGACAGTTGAATAAAATTCTGGAAAATTAGATATGCCAACACATACCCTCTGGAATTATTGGTTGGGTAATTGTTATTGATAAAATTTAAATCATAAAATTAAATTGGGAGCCGGTATGACAAATCTTGATTTTATTATTGTGGTTGTTTATCTGACAGCTATGATTTTGATTGGTTTATATTTCCAGCGCAAAGCTTCCAAAGGTATCGATTCTTACTTTCTGGGAGAACGTGGAATGCCCTGGTGGGCATTGGGTGCGTCAGGTATGTCTTCCAATTTTGATATTAGCGGTACCATGATCAATACTGCATTCATTTTTGCATTGGGTGCCAGTGGCTTTTTTATTGAGATAAGAGGGGGCGTCACCTTAATTATGGCGTTTTTAATGATTTTCCAGGGTAAGTGGAATCGCCGGGCACTGGTAATGACCCTGGCAGAGTGGATGCATTTCCGTTTTGGCAAGGATAAACAAGGTGATGCGGCCCGATTAATTGCCGCTTTCTCTATTATTACGGTAAGTATCGCCATGCTAACCTATTTTGCCATTGGTTCGGGAAAATTCATCGGAGAGTTCTTGGGAATTCCTGCTTTCTGGGGCTTGTCCTCCCAGTTCTGGGCAGCTACTTTAATGATGGGCTTAGCGATGATTTACACAGTGGCCAGCGGACTTTACGGAGTGGTCTGGACAGATGTGTTCCAGGGCATCTTTATATTTTTTACAATTGTTTTTATCTGTGCTTTGGCATTTTTTGCGTTCGATCTTCCCCAGGTATTCAATATTTCTGTTCCGGTAAGAGGGGGCGGTTTTATGGAGTTGGAAACCACCCGGCAGGCATGGACAGATTTTATACCAGAATGGAATTTAAATATGCCACAAGAGTCTACTTATTCAATTTACAATCTATTTGGCATTGCCATCCTCTTCTATCTTATCAAAGTAACCATTGAAGGAAGCGGTGGAACCAGCCAGTACATGATTCAACGATTTTTTGCCTCACGAAGCGATCGTGAATCCGGTTTATTGTCATTGTTTTGGACTATTCTTTTGGCGTTTCGCTGGCCCTTTGTTGCCGCAATTGCTATTATGGGTGTTGCCTGGGGGAACCAGCAAGGTGTCATTCAAGATCCCGAGGCAGTTCTACCGGTTGTCATAAACCAATTGGTACCGATTGGAATAAAGGGGCTAATGGTTGCCGGACTGATGGCTGCAGCCATGTCCACGTTCGACTCCACCGTGAACGCAGGTGCTGCCTACTGGGTGAAAGATATTTATCAAACCTATATCAATCCCAAAGCTACGGACAGGCAGTTGTTATTGCATAGTAGATGGTCGTCCATCATACTGGTTTTATTGGGCTTATTATTCACACTCGCTATGCGTAATATAAAT
>CAZVKP010000386.1:0-3971 GCA_964627635.1 uncultured Calditrichaceae bacterium
GACAAATCAAAGTTAAATATTTATAAACCTTACGGAGTTAATGGTAGAATCATTTAAAATTGAATTTATTTCGCATAAACACCGCAACGTTGATTAGAGTAAGAATTAGAAAGTTACGGGTTGATCGAGCGAAGCCAAAAGAGTCAAGATAATTCCTGGCTCCATCCGAGCTGCAGTGGAGCCAATCAGCAAACTTTCCAACTAATTTTTATTTACAGAAAATATCCCAATAGTGAACCCGGTTGTCGCGAAATGCGTATCACCTCTCATGGAATTTTTAGAGACATCCTGGCCATTTATTTTAGGCTTTATAGTACAGGGTGAAGTGATGATGATTTTATGGTTTCTGAAGTTTGCCGGTGAACCTTCTTTGTGGGTATATATCGGAGCGATTTGTGCAATATTATCATTCATGGCATTCCAATTGGATTATCTGATTGGCAGGCTTGCCCCGCACTTCTTACAGCGGTTCAATCTTGAAAAGGCAGATCGGTTTCTGACTCAAAATAAATTGTTGAAATATGAATGGATATTAATTCTGATGATTCGATTTTTATTTGGTGTTCGAAATCCGATTGCGATTTGGTTAGGGGTTCAAAACTATTCATCTGCTCGTTTCATTACATTTAATTTTTTAGGCGTGTTGATCTGGATAGGGTTCTGGTTTTGGGTCTTCTATGTTTTCCGGGAGATGACCCCTGTTTATTTTCAAAATTATGGTTCCATCCTGAATTATGTTTCTTTCGGAATTATCGGCAGTATCATTCTATTTAAATTGATAAAGTGGACGGTTGCAAGACGCCGCCAATCAAAATTGTAAGGTAAAATTTTGATACCATATGTTGACCGGTTAATTTTTGTTATTAAAAATTTTAAGGTAGGGCCTGTCAGAATAATTCATTCAAAAAATGAATATCTTTGGAAGATTTGATATCAGTAAAATGTTGTGTTGACGCATCAATGCTGGAGCATTAATGCGAGTTTAAAAAAGTTGAAATTGTCTTAAATGGTTTCCGCAATTCGCCTGAAATGGAAACCATAAATCGCCATCCGAACGGCAAGTGGAAATTTCCCCGGATGTCGAAACAGACTAAATACCATTAATTTCCAATAAAACCATTTTCCCTTTTCTCTCAGTCCCAATGTCCATAAAGACTTAAATAACGCTTTAATTTCACTCGCGGCTATTCGGACCGGTCTTTTTACTGGATTCTGATAATTTTGGAGTAATACCTTCACACGCTCATAATATGCTTTCTGTGAATAAATTGTAAGAATAAGCTCCCGATATCCTTCCTTTAGCTTATCTTGCCCCATCTTAGGAATAATATTAGTTGAGCCATCCGTATTATCGCCGCTCATAATACTCAGCAGGCGATTTTCTGATTTCATTCGTTGGAATAAACGAGTGCCGGAAGGCGCATTTAGCATTCCCACCATTGCAGTAACAATGCCACTGGACTGAATAAACTGAATCTGTTGCTTAAAGATGTTTGGGGGATCGTTATCAAAACCTACAATAAATCCACCGGCCACTATTAGGCCCCGTTGCTGAAGTTTTAGCACCGAAGCTGTCAGATCCCGGTTACGATTATGAGACTTTCCACATTCATCCAAACTTTGGTCATGAGTGGTTTCAATTCCCACAAATGCTGAGTTAAAGCCGGCATTTACCATTAAATCAACTAATTCATCATCATCTGAAAGATTAATGGATACTTCGGTCATGAAATTAAAAGGATATTTTCTCGCTTGAGACCATTCGATCAATGCAGGAAGCAATTCTTTTTTTAGTCTATTTCTATTTCCAATAAAATTATCGTCAACAATAAAGACACTTCCCCGCCATCCTTGCAGATACATAGATTCTAACTCTGCCAAAAACTGATCGGCGCTTTTTGTACGGGGAATTCGACCGTTGAGAAGTGTGATGCTGCAAAAGTCGCAGTTGTAGGGGCACCCACGAGAATACTGTACGCTCATTGCTGAATATTTTTTCATATCCAGTAGATCCCACCGAGGAACAGGCGTAGATGCTAATTCGGGATAATCCTTAGATTGGTAAACTGCTTTTGGATGTCCGGCTTGTAAATCTTCAATAAATTGGGGAAGAGTTTTTTCTGCTTCATTTAAAATTAAGTGATCGATTCCTTCAAATTCCTGCGCATCAGTTGTGATTAAAGGCCCGCCTGCGACAACTTTTACGCCTAATTGTTTGCTTCTTTGAATAATCTCTTTCATGGATTGCATATGAACATTCATTCCGCTGAGAAACACATAATCTGCCCACTGAATCTGTTCATCTGTGAGTGCAGAGACATTCATGTCTACCAACTTTATATCCCATTCCTCTGGCAGCATAGCGGCAATGGTTAGTAATCCCAAAGGTGGCTCTGATGATTTCTTTGAAATGAATTTTAACGCATGTCGGAAACTCCAAAACGTCGTAGGTGTCTCCGGAAATACAAGAAGTATTTTCATAGATTAACTCTTACCCTTAGTTTAGCGAATATTTAATAATTCTATCATTTTTCCTGTTCAATGTTTAACAGTTTTTGTAACTTAAAGATATGAAATTTTATTTAAAATAAATGTAAAAGTAATGTAAAAACATAGAGTCGGTACAATGAAAACACCTCGTTTAATTTTTCATCCTGTATTTGTTTTTATTCTGGCGCAACTTGCATGGCTTTCTCTGGTTGGGTTATGGATTTATTGGTATGTGTCCAACTATATTATTTTGGAGCAAGTCGAAGATAAACTCTCCCCACAAATCATTTCCAAAAGTACCAATATTATTGCTTTGGTTTCCGGTTGTTTTCTCTTGGTTGTTCTACTTGGCGGGATGTACTTCATTTTTATCTATCTAACCAGGCAGATAAATATCACCCGCATGTATGATAATTTTATTGCAAATGTAACACACGAACTCAAGTCACCTTTGGCATCCATTCAGCTCTATCTGGAAACAATGAAATATAGAAAGCTCACTGCAGATCGACAAAAGGAGTTTATTAATCTGATGATGAAGGATGCACACCGCTTAAAACAGTTGATCAGTTCAATTTTGGATATCTCTTCAATCGAACAGAAAAAGATGGCGTACCACTACAAAATTTATTCAGCGGAATCTCTTATCACTGAACTGGTTCGGGAGGTAGAAACTCAATTCAAATTAACCGAAAATTCGATTCAAATTACCGGTGAGGCACCCTGTAAGTGTGTAGTGGATAGAAATGCCTTTAAAACTGTTTTTACCAACTTAATTGAAAATGCAATTAAATATTCTCCGAAACATCCCCAAATAATAGTGAATATGGGATGTAACTCAAGAAGTTTATTTATTGAAATTATAGATAAGGGAATCGGTATCTCCCAGGCGGATCAAAAGAAAATATTTGATAAGTTTTACAGAATATACGGAAGAGATATTCCAAATATTAAGGGAACCGGACTTGGCCTGTTTATGGTCAAGGAAGTTGTAAAGGTGCATGGTGGAAAAATTTCGGTAAAAAGTAGGGGAAGGAATCGCGGTTCAACCTTCCGGGTAGAGCTTCCCGTTTTTCAAATGTCTAAAAAGCATTATATTAATAAATTATTAAATCTTACAAAGAAAAAAGAGAAAGAACGGACTTATCAATATGACCAAGAATCCGTATGAAGGCAGTAAAATATTATTGGTTGAGGATGAAGAATCCATGGCTATTGGACTGGAATTCAATTTATCGGAAGAAGGTTATCAGGTTGAATGGGCAAGAGACGGGAAAGAGGCAATGCATTTTTTTGAATCAAATGAATACGATTTGGTCATCCTTGATATTATGCTGCCTTATTATGATGGTTTTGAAATTACTAAAAAGTTTCGCAATAAATCGCCTCAATTACCGATTTTAATGTTAACTGCAAAAACGCATGATAGGGATCGATTACATGGTCTTGAGATTGGTGCGGATGATTATATTACCAAGCCG
>CAZVKP010000387.1:0-3952 GCA_964627635.1 uncultured Calditrichaceae bacterium
TAATGGCAGAAAGGGTGGGGGAATGGAAACGCCTATGATGGCGAATAACGGGGCTCCCAACAAGCGCTCAAGTAGCATTGGTTTAATTTTTCACGAAATTGCCCATAACTATTTTCCATTTTATATGGGCACAAATGAGCGAAAATATGCCTGGATGGATGAAGGGTGGGCAACCTATTTACCGGAGGATGTGACCGAACAGCTTGTTGAAGATACCGTTTATAATTATAGAACCTATCCGGTAAGCAGTTACCTAAAAAGTGCAGGCAAAGAAGGGGAAGTTCCCTGTATGGTGCCATCTTATTTATTGCGCCACAGGTCAACATTTCGAGCTGCTTCTTACTATCGTCCGGCGTTGGCTTATCATACTCTTAAAGACCTTTTGGGAGAAGAAATCTTTAAGAAAGCCCTTCAGGAGTACATCAGGAGGTGGAACGGAAAGCATCCTATCCCTCAGGACTTCTTTTTTACTTTTGAAGATATATCTGGTATGGATTTAAGCTGGTTTTGGAAGCCCTGGTTTTATGAACGAGGTTATCCCGATCTTTCTATTAAAAAAGTGAACCGAACGGATACGCTTATTTCGCTGACCATTGAAAAGATCGGTAACATACCAATTCCGATTCTGCTCAGATTTATTCACGAGGATGGAACGGAAGAGACTGTTCATAAGTCTGTTAATATTTGGAAAAATGGCAAATCGACCTATCAGGTGCAGTATGTTCCTAATAAAGATGTAACTCAAATAATTTTAGGAAATTCAGTTATTCCCGATGTAAATAAAGATAATAATGGTTATAAGATTCAATAATTTTTTGTTTATAAAAACTTCTTTTGATTTAAAAGCAGAAATTTGACTTTAGTAAAATTTATCAAATTCCTGTACCCATTCTGAAATATGCAACTTTTCAACAAACATATAGTATGTAATTTAAAATACGGATTAATTTTTGAATTTATTTTAGTTTTTAGATGTGAAAGAAATATTGTTTTGTAGAATGGCAAAAAGGGGGTGTATTATTTGAATTCTGCTACTTCATATAGAATTATTGCTGTTATCTTCATGTTTGCGGCAAGTACCGTATTAGCTCATGTAAATCTAAAATATCCCATGGGTGGTGAAACCTTTCAACGTGGAGAGACGGTTACGATTGAGTGGGAAGAACAGATAGAGCATGGAGATTCCCAATGGAATCTGTATCATTCGCCTGATGGGGGCAATAATTGGGAAACAATAGTTTCCGGCTTAGCGAAAGAGAACCTTTCCTATAATTGGACGGTACCGGAAGTGACAACTGAAGAGGGGCAAATTAGGGTCGTTCAAGACAATAGTACTGGTACTGACTATAGCGATGTAAGTGGTAATTTTATCATTTCAACTACCACCGGAATACAAAACGAAAAAAATCAACCGGATAATTTTAAACTTAACGCTGCATACCCCAATCCATTTAATAGTTCAACTGTAATCAGTTTCCAACTGCAAAGAAGCACTAAGGTAAAAGTGGAAATTTTCAATATTGTTGGACAAAAAATTGAAACACTACTAAACCGGGAGCTGCAGGCCGGAACACATCAAATTAAATGGGATGCGGCAAATTTGCCGTCAGGCTTATATTTTTATACAGTGACAACCAATTTCTACAGTGAAACAAGGCGCCTGGCATTGTCACGCTAATATTTATGAGTGCAAACGACTAATGCTTTGCACCATCATATAATCTAAAAAGCTCATCATTTTTTTGTTTTTAGCCGGAGCATACTTATTATTAGATATTATGACTCCGGCTATTTTCTTTCATAATTTATATGAACTCCGAAAATTTCTATTTAATTTTTGCGCGCTGATACTGTCGGGGCCAGGATAAATCAATGCCCAGATCTCTTGCAGCATGTAATGGCCAATATGGGTGCCGCAGGAATTCTCTGCCCAAAATTACAGCATCTGCTTGACCGGTTGTAATAATATGTTCTGCTTGCTGTGGACTGGTGATTTTGCCCACTGCACCGGTTTTAATTCCGGTTTTTTTACGAATTTCTGTTGCAAAGTGAGTTTGATATCCAACGGTGGCAGGAATCTTAATTTCGGGTAATATGCCGCCACTGGAGCAATCGATTAAATCGATTCCAATCTTTTGCAATTTGCGAGAAAACTGAACGGATTGACTCAAGTCCCAACCATCATCAACCCAGTCAGTTGCTGATATCCGTACCAAAAGCGGAAAATGATCGGGAAGGGTTTCTCTTATCGCCTTAGTAATTTCCAACGGATAACGCATTCGGTTATCCAAATTTCCACCAAATTCATCAGACCGTTTATTGCTCAATGGCGATAAAAATTCATGCATTAAATAACCATGTGCCATGTGTAATTCAATGAGTTCAAATCCTGATTTTAATGCACGTTTGGTAGCCGACTCGAATTGTCGCTGCAATATTTGCATATCGTCTGTGGTCATTTCTTTTGGAAGCGGATAATTGGAATCAAATGGGATTGCACTTGGTGCTATTGTTTGCCATTGTTCAGCCGGATCTTCCAACGGGCCACCGCCTTTCCAGGGGGCTTTAGTACCAGCTTTTCTTCCGGCATGGGCAAGTTGAATTCCGGGAACTGAACCTTGTTGCTTTATAAATTTGGTAATTTTTTGAAAAGCCGGGATATGCTGGTCCGACCAAATGCCGATGTCCTGTGGTGAAATCCTACCTTCAGGGGAAACAGCCGTGGCTTCAGCAATCACAAGCGCTGCTCCTCCCACTGCCCGCGACCCTAAATGAACCAGATGCCAATCAGTGGGATTCCCATCTTCGCTTGAATATTGACACATAGGCGATACAAAAATCCGGTTTTTAAATTCAATTCCCCGGATTGATAGAGGTGAAAAGAGTTGACTCATCTCGGTAATCGTCCTTTTTTGGATTTATAAGTCAATTTTTATTACTCAGTAATTTCTGTTTTATAACTAGCGGATATTCCGGAACTACTGGAACGAATTATCTCGGTTTTCAATATGGAGATGGAATGTACGTAATCCATAAATTCCGGAATTCCGTTCATAGAACGGTTCAACACGTTATGTGCAGAAAAGCAGCCACCCACTTCCATTTTAAGAAGCACAGAATCTAAATAACGTTTGTACCAGGTTTTATCTGCATCCACAAATACAAAGTCAAAGGGTCCTTTTAATTTCGGTACCAACTCATGGGCATCTGCTAAGCGGGCGTCGATATAATCTGACACACCGGCTGCTTTAAAGTTTTTTAGCGCCTTCTGATATCTCTCTTCATTTATTTCAACAGTAATGAGTTTGCCACCTGTTTTACTCAACGCCCATGCCATCCAGATTGCAGAATGCCCGGTGGAAGTGCCAATTTCCAGCGCACTTGTGTAATTGTTCTCTACAATTAAATTGAACAACGCTTCACCATCGGATACCGATATATTCCAATTTCGCCATTTTCCCTGATTATCATCTAAAAACTGCTTCACCTTTCGATCCTGTTTGGTTGTATCCGGTAGTTGTGCGGTATATATGATATTTATAGAAAACAAAATAACCATTGCTGGCAATAACCGGCAAATTTTTTTTATATTGATCATGGGAATCTCCTTTGTTGACCATTTTTGTAAAATTAATCTCCAATATAGAATTTAAAAACGGGGCTTTCAAACAGGTAAATACAATTTTTCCCAAAATAAAGTGAAGTTACTGCAAAATACTACAAAAAATTATGCAAGCATTTAGTTTTAGGTGAAAGATGTTTTTCAAGGTTTTGATGTAATAAAATTATTGTGGCAAATAGATGTTAGCTGTTACAAATTGATATATGATTATTTTATTGTTTTGAATTTAAATTTATTGCTGTGAAGCAACAGCTTACCAGCATCAAACCTGCGTCCTGCGCCGATGCCATGATGAATGACCACAGGGTTAAGTCACGGAATCCAACCCGC
>CAZVKP010000388.1:0-3943 GCA_964627635.1 uncultured Calditrichaceae bacterium
GTTAGTTTCGGCTTACCGGGCAGCAAATATGCGGGTCAGACCCGATACCCCTTCCTGTTTCTTAAATTCTCCCCAAATCCCGGATATTCCCCAGGACTTATTGGAACTTGATTGGGAGTGTGATGAGACTCAACCAGTGGAGGCATCCGATGAAGATAATTAGCTCTCATATCCTCATGTTGGTTATTTTATTGTCAATCTCATGTGAGATATTTGACGGTAAAAAATCAACGGAAAAATCTTCGTCTAAAATTGTTTGCATCTTGTTCGATCTCTCCTTATCTACTGCAAGCAGCGATGTAAGACATGCTTATGCCAAAGATTTGAAGTTAATTATGAAGAATATGAATCCTGGTGATGTGATGGTGGGTGGTTTAATCACCGAAAAATCTATATCAGAGTTAGAATTTAGTATTCAATTTGAGTTTCCCTCCTTTAAGCCTACAACCGATAATATACTTATGCGGCAGGCAGAAGCTCGCAAGTTTGATTCAACGTTTCAGGAAATTAAAGATTCTTTGCAGGTTGTTGCTCAAAATACAATTTTGGATTTTAATAAACGTATTCTTAAAACTGAAATCATGAGTGCTTTGCAAGTCGTGGAAAGAGTTTTTAAATCTTATCCCGATTTAAGGCGAGTACTGGTTGTCATGTCGGATATGATCGAAGATTCTAAATTTTATAATTTTTACCATGAAAATCTCACTAAAAATAGAATTCGAAAGATAATTGAAAATGAACGTGAACAGGGTAGATTGCCCGATCTGCAAAACGCCAATGTGTATGTAGTAGGCGCAATGGCAAATAATACCAATAAATTTTTAAACATAAGGAATTTCTGGATTGATTATTTTAAGGCTTGTGGAGCCAATTTAACAGAGGAAAATTATGGAACAGCAATGATAAAATTTAAACCTTAAGTTAATGTGGAAAAAGTATAGTTTTTAAAGAATAATTTTATGTTGGTCTATTTACATTTTTGTTACCCTATGCCAATTGGGAAATTGGCTACAAGCAATCCCTTTAGTGAAAAACCATGAGTGGCATGATGTTTAAATTGCAACAGGGGAGCTACCCAATGACTGATATATTTTCTGCAATATGTGATATTACCAATTTGTATGAAGCTTTTTTTAGGGTACGAGCAAACGGAGGTTGTAGGGGCAGCGACGGCATTACCATCAGAATGTTTGAACGACGGTTAGAGAAAAATTTAAAAGAATTAAACAGCGATCTGTCAAAGTTCAAATATACAGCATTTCCATTATTACGATTTGCTGTGCCCAAAAGAAATACAAAATCTTTTAGATACCTCAGTGTCCCAACCGTAAGAGACCGGGTTGCTCAAACAGCCACATTTTTGGTAACCAGAGATATTTTTGAATCTGAATTTGAAAATATCTCGCATGCATACCGTGAAGGTAGAGGCGTAAAAACCGCGGTATATGCCATTAAACAGTGGGCGGATAAAGGCTATCGTTATGCCGTGGATGCTGACATTGATGATTATTTTGATACCATCGATCACCACTTGCTTCTAAAAAAATTACGGCAGCTCATCCCGGAAGAGAATGTAATTGGTTTGTTTGAAAAGTGGATAAAAGCTGAAATATATGATGGTCAACGAATATGGCCTCTACAAAAGGGAATTCCTCAGGGATCGGTGGTTTCACCGCTGTTGGCAAATCTTTTTCTGGATGAACTGGACGAAACATTAACAGAGTTTGGTTTAAAATTAGTGAGATATGCAGATGATTTTATTATTCTCTGTAAAACCCCTGCTGCTGCTGAGGAAGCTATAGAAATTACCGATATGCTCCTGGAAGACCTGAAGCTGGAGCTAAATCCGGAAAAAACAAAGATAGTAAACTTTGATCAAGGTTTTAAATTTTTGGGCGCTATTTTTTTACATCATGGGATTTATCTTCCTTTTCCACAAAAGAGAAAAAAGGTAGCACCGCCTCTCCTTCCGCCTCCTTTAACTTTGAAGCGGTACCTGGAACTGCGAAGTTAAACAGCTTAGTAACTTAACAATAAATGGATTAAATTATGCCAACATTATATCTCATCCAACAAAATACAATACTGCGCAAAAGAGGTTATCGTCTATTGTTATGTAAGCGACCGCCAGCCAGCCGCCGATACAGCGCTGTTTTGCAGAGTGATATAATTCTGGATCTGCCCTCAGCGGATGTAGATCATGTAATGTTATTCGGAAATATTCAGGTAACTACCTCAGCGCTGCAACTTATGCTGGGCAAAGGTATTGAACTGGCAATTTTCAGTTATGGTGGTCAATTGTTGGGACAGTTAACGCCTCCGATGGGAAAAAATATTCCTCTCCGTATCTCTCAATTTCAAATATATCAAAATCAAAAGTTTATTCTGGAATTTTCCAAAAAGATTGTTAGCGCTAAAATAAATAATGCACTTACTTTATTGAGAGGTTTTCATAAAAACCATGCGGAGGCATTCTCGTTACGGGAATTAAGACTTTTGAATGATATGATTACGCGGATTGATCCTGTTAAAGATCTTAAAACTCTTAGAGGTATAGAAGGTGCAGCCGGAGCCCACTACTTTAAATTTTTTGGAAAAATGATATATCCCCCATGGTATTTTAACGGAAGAAACAAGCGACCTCCCATGGATCCGGTAAATGCTGTGCTTTCTTTTGGTTATGTTGTAGTGGGTTCTCAAATTCAGTCATTATTAGATGGTATTGGACTGGATCCCTACCTCGGATTTTATCATGTTGTAGATTACGGAAGACCCGGCTTGGCGCTTGATTTATTGGAAGAATTTCGTCACCCTCTGGTAGATCGTTTGACAGTAATGTTATTTAACAAGAACATTATGAATGAGGCAGACTTCTTTAAACATCCTTCCGGTGGGATGTATTTAAATACTTCTGGTAAAAAAAAGTTCTTTCTGCATTATGAAAAATTGTTAGGGGAAATCTTGCCGGAAGAAAATTTGCCAGCAAAAACAGGTTATTTTCCAACATTCCAGGAACAAATAAGACGGCTCATTAAAAGCATACAGAGGGAAGATTGTTATGAACCATTTATTTTGCGTTAGTTAATGGTAAACAATTGGAACCTAAAAGATTAAAAAGAATCAATCGAGACAAGAGGTATTGACAAACAATGCTTGTTATTGTATCTTATGACATCGAGAAGAACAGAACCCGTACCCGTTTGGCAAAAAAATTAAAAGATTTTGGCCCACGGGTGCAAAAATCGGTTTTTGAAGCGGATATAACCGAAGATGAAATGAGCAAATTATTCGAATTATTAGAAAAAGTACAATTAGAAGAAAATGATAGTATTCGGCTCTACCGGATATGCGCCGGGTGTCAAAAAAATATTAATATTTGGGGAATTGGAGAAATAACCGAGGATAAGGACTTTTATATCAGTTAAATATGAGCAATTTTTGAGCCAAAAAATTTTACAGATAACAAGTATAGAGTACACCCATATCTTAAATTAATAAATAATATAAATTTAAATGATGAAAGGAGGTGATCATGTACAATTATAATTACCAGCACTCAGGGATGTACACTTTAGGTATTCTGAAAGTGTTGCTATACAGGCTTTCTGGAAGGGTGCTATTGGAATAGACCTGATTAGTAGGAAGGGATTGCGACAGGTAAGCTTCCCTGAGATTAGCTCCTCTAAGATTAGATTGGAATAGACCTGATTAGTAGGAAGGGATTGCGACCTTTTAAAAAATGCCCCTCATTTAGTTTATCCTATAAATTGGAATAGACCTGATTAGTAGGAAGGGATTGCGACCGGAGCTGAGGAACTATACTTGACAATCATGCCCCGCTGGTGATTGGAATAGACCTGATTAGTAGGAAGGGATTGCGACTTTTTTCAGCCATTTTGGCCTCCTTTTATTTTTTTTTATATTGGAATAGACCTGATTAGTA
>CAZVKP010000389.1:0-3926 GCA_964627635.1 uncultured Calditrichaceae bacterium
GGCTCTTCCGATCTGAAACTCCCAAAATCTCTGTGAGTTTTAAAAAAGCATGACATTTTCGATTGATATATTGGTTTAGTAGCAAATCATGTATAAAAATTTTGATCTTTTTAATTAACAAAACAAGACCCTTTGTTAATAGCTTTTGAATTGTGAAAATGAAATTGACTGAGAAAGGATAAAACAAATGTACATTATATTTCATAATATTCATGAAATTTTGGGATATTTTTTAGCGGTATATGTTATTGTAACTTTTTTGATTGAAGCAAAACTGGCAGGGGTGGAAACAAATACTGAAAATTATCGAATGTGGAATTTGCGATTATTTTGGACAAATCGAATTATGTCTTATTTATTGATTATTACTTTTTTATTGTGGGGATATTTAGGAACACCGTATTTTAGTATTGGTGCCATTTGGGTATTTGCCAAAATTGTCCTATTTATCATCTTATTGGGACTCATGGGTGGCATGGCAGGGAAAGCCCTTAAGCAAAGGAAAGAGGCTATTGCACAGGAAGAATTCAGAGTTAAGGTATTTGATTCTGCGAAAAAAAAGATGACTATTTTTAAATATACCCAGCTTTTGTTAGTGGTCCTGTTATTTTACCTGGCTTATTGGAAGCCATTTTAGCAGGGGAATTCAGTTGAAGTTCTGAAAAACAGATGGACAACCATTTAAATGGAAGATTATCCCGGGGGCCATCGCAATGATCTTCCACCTAGTAAGTGTAAATGAACATGAAAAACTGCCTGTCCAGCTTGCCTACCATTATTGAACACCAGGCGGTACCCCTTATTCAATCCTAATTTTTCTGCTTGTTGTTTGGCTGTATAAATGAGGCGACCAATAAGTGTGAGATCTGATTCTGCCATCTCACTTATTCCACTAATGTGTTTCTTTGGAACCACCAGTGCATGAACCGGTGCTTGTGGATTTATATCATTAAAGACAACAACCTGATCATTTTCAAAAATAATATCTGCTGACTTTTTGTGTTCGGCGATTTGACAGAAAATGCAGTCTGACATGGTTGGCTCCATATTTATTAAACTTAAATATCTGAAGTAGTTACTGAGTTTTATATAATATAAGTATAAGATAAAGTTGAAGTCAGGTCAAAGGATTAATTGAATTTATATTATTCCCATTAATTGTTTAATTTTTACTACTCCTGTCACTGCAGCGGTTTCTGTTCGGAGTATGTTTGGACCAAGGGATAGAAGTTCAAAACCATAATCATCCGCAAGTTTTAATTCTTGCTGATGAAAACCCCCTTCCGGTCCGATAACTAATATGTGTTTGGTGGTATTTTGCAGATTATTTAAATCTTTACCTTCAACCTCCTGCTTGGGATGAACAATGAATTTCCTATCTCTGTATTTGTTAGAATTTTTTATCTGATCGTCAAAAGTTTTCGGAGTATCTATTTGTGAAAGATAGAACTGTTCAGATTGTTTCATTGCATTGATAGCAATTTTATGAAGATGCTGTAATTTAATTCGTTTTACTGAATTGAAGTGGCAGAGTAGGGGGGTGATTCGCTCCACTCCCAATTCCGTCAATTTTTCGATAGCCCAATCCATTCTGTTAGGGCGGATAATTGCTAAAGAAACATGTATGCCATTGGCATCAGGAAAGGGAAATTTTTTAAATTTTTCAACATTAGCAGTTAAAGCATGTGGATTTGCATTTTTTATGGTGCAGTAGATAAGATGGCCTTTACCATCGATAACTGTAATTTTATCCCCTGTCTTCTTTCGAAGAACCCTAAAGCAATGGTGTGATTCGTTTTTCGATAAAATGAGTTCATTATCGGAAGAATCAAATTTATCAGCGTAAAAGAGTTCCAAAACTGTGATACCTATCTCAGTTTAAAAACTAATTCCCATATCAAAAATAAACTCTCCTTCTCCCTGATCATTCCAGGCATAATCCAGTCTCAACACATAGATATAAGGTAAATGAAAATGCAAGCCGACACCGTAACCCGTATATAAATTTGGCAGGGAAATTTCAGAGGATTTCTGCCAGGCGAGGCCGGTGTCCACAAAAATCCCGCCACTTATCCCAAATTTCAAGTCCTTGTAAAAAGCAACCAATAATGGTGCTTCTTCCCATGAAAAATAATGAATCGGTAAGATTGGAAATCTAACTTCCAAACTACTCAATGATATATTAGCAGAATTATAGGATCTATACTTATTCAGGGCGGGCAAGACCCGGTTGAAATATCCCCTTATACGCTCTGAATAACCCAGATAAACCCTGTCGTAAATGGGCAGTTCTCCCTGATTTAAGACCAGTTTGTTTCGAACTGCAAATGAAATCTTTTTGTAAATTGGATGATAAAATCGATTATCAAAAGAAAATCGCCAGAACTGGGGCTGTGAATTTTTAAATCCGGTACGGGTCACCTTATATTTGGCATAGATACCATTTCTTGGGTATTCGTATAAATCCCTGCTATCCCATTTAATTTCATAACTTAATTTGGGTATCCAATCTGTTCCATTTTGGGATAAGGAATATACATTGAAAACCTGAGGTAAACTTAACCGTTGCAAAGAAAATTTTATCTGTGTACTGAATTTAAGATTAAACCGGCGGCCAAATCTAAAACTAAATCCGCTTCGTTTTTCATCGAAATCAAAAATTTTATTATTTACTCTATTGTGAAATAATGAAAACCCGACGATAAATCGAGTTTTTTTCCCGATCCACGGATTAAAATATCGTATGTAAAAGCTGGGATTATAACCTAACCAGCCTCCGACATTTAACTTCTCGTTTCGCCCTCTAAAATTGAAATGGCTGACCTGGAGTCCGTAACTGAGTTTATCCCAATCATGTTCGTTGATAAAAAAGATTGGAACCGGGAAGAAATACCAACTTTCCGTGACAACAATAAAAAGTGCCGTTTTATCGCCTTGCTTGGCTAACTGAAGTTGTACCCGGTTAAATAGATATAAATTCTGTAAGCGGTTTTGTATTCTTACAAACTCTTCTTGTCCTAATTCAGCAGGGAAATTATAAGGAATTTCACGAAGAATGATATAGTTCTTGGTCTGCTCATTTCCCACCACCATTACGGTATCGACTTTAACCGGGAAGCTCACTTTTTGTTGGGCATTTCCGGAATTTTGAAAAAAAACCAAAAATATAAGTGATAAAATTATGCAGTTTAAAAACTTCAATACAAATGCTCCTTGTCAATCCATATCGGATTGCTTATACAAAAATGATGATTTTCGGTAAAGGCCTCAAGACGGATATAGTCCACATTATCTTTTGGAAAGTCGATTACCGTTTGTATTTCCAGTTGTTTTTGTGCAATAGAAGGGCTTTGTTGTTTCTCCTCTTGATTTGAAATATCTCCAAAAAATAAATTAATTTGATTCCACGACCCATATTCAGATATACTCTGTAAATGAAGATGAATTTTGTCCAGTTCCCCACGAATAAAAGTATCGCCAATTTCCCCTATTTCTTTACCCGAAATCCAAAAGACTGCAAACGGTCCGTCCGATATCAGCGCACGTTGATTATGTATTCCTTCCAACAAAGCTTCTTTGCTTAATGAAGCTGCTCGAACAGCAGTGCGAAATTGCCCTAACATACTTCGTTTCTGATAGGTCATTTTGACAAATGGAATATGTATCTGGCGAAAACAATTGAAATTTCCATGGGCATCGTTACCCGCTACAATACCGATCCGTTTTCCTTTTAATAACAGTTTTTTCCAAAGTTTCATTCCCTCTTCAAATACTTTACTGTTATGACCATTCAGTATTTGAAGGAGGTTTATTTGTGGATGGTTCAAATCCGGCTCTTCCCAATATCCTCGATTTAAAATGACTTTTTGTGAATATGGCGGTTTTTCCATCGGATGTGCCGCAATAGCCAGCGCCCGTCCATTTTT
>CAZVKP010000390.1:0-3915 GCA_964627635.1 uncultured Calditrichaceae bacterium
GATTCGCGTCGATACCGACGGGCTCGATTACGTCTTTACAACGGTCGATGGCGAGGAAATCGTCGTGAACGCCGAGGAAGAACCGGGCACGACGGAGGATCCTGAACTGGAGATCGACGACTGGTTAAAAGAATTGGCACCTTCCACAGAACTTCGCAAATGGTTTAAGCATGAATCTGCAAATTGGGATGAATTTAAACGACGTTATTTCATGGAGTTGGAGAATAAAGCTTCGTCCTGGCGTCCAATAGTGGGAGCTGCACGTAAAGAGACAATCACCCTTGTTTATGGTGCCAGAAATACCAAACAAAATAATGCGATTGCCTTAAAGGAATTTTTAGAACTGAAGTTATAGAAAAATATTATCAAGTTGCAGAATTTAAATTTGCAATTTCTTTATATCGAAAACAATCAACCTGGTGATCATTCACCATACCCACGGCTTGCATAAAAGCATAGCAGATGGTTGATCCCACAAACTTAAATCCCCGCTTCTTTAGAGCTTTACTCATCGTATCGGATTGGGCAGTCTTCGCAGGAATTTCCTTCAAACTTTTCCATTGATTTTGAATGGACTTTCCGTCAACAAAGCTCCAGATGTAGGTATCAAAACTTCCCCATTCTTTTTGAATATCCAGAAATGCCCGGGAATTTTGAATAGCAGATTCAATTTTTAACCGGTTTCTGATGATCCCTTCATTAGCCAATAATTCTGCAATTTTTTCATCATCATAATTTGAAATTTTATGGGCAGCAAAATTATCAAAAGCTATCCTGAAATTATCCCGTTTTTTCAAAATAGTGACCCAACTTAATCCAGCCTGCATTCCTTCCAATATGAGAAATTCAAACAACAGTCGGTCATCATGAACCGGAACACCCCATTCTTTGTCATGATATTCAATATTTAAGGGATTGTCATTGACCCATTCACAGCGATTTTTCATTTTTATTGCCTTTCTTTCTGATTCTTTCATTTACTTTAGGACTAGTAAGTTCTCTGATTGCGTCATTTGCGATCCACCGCGCGGGCTTTGAGTCCATCTTTTTAATTCGATGAGCAGTCTCAACCGCCTGTTCATTCAAATTTGAATTTCGTTTGCCAATTTGCCGCAATGCCCAATTAACGGCTTTTTTAACAAAATTACGTTCATCATTTGCAGTTTTTTCGATGAGGAATAAGTATTTCCTGAATTCTTCATCCTGCGCTTTTTTATCGTGTACTGCTAATACCGCCATTAAAACAAAACCGGCTCGTTTCTAATATTCTGCCGTTCGGCTACTCCACTCCGCAGCTTTTTGATGCGCAAATGGTGTTTTGCGGAATAAGATGTTACAGCATCCATCACAAATATCCCATGAGTCAAATTCTTTTACCCAGGTTTCTAATTGTTTTTCATCGACAAGCTTCGGACCGTCAATAAGAGCTGCCAAATGCCGCGCCTCATGTATTTCTGTTTGCCACAACTGTTGAGCCAGTTCATGGTCTTTTCCAACTTTCCGGGCAAGTTGTTTTAATTGAGGAACGTTTAATCCTAATGCTTTATCAGTAGCTACTCCAAATCGTGCCATCCCATTTACATTCTCGGGATTGGCTCGTTCTTGTAAATATTGGATAATCTCTTGCAGGTTCAAATTATTATCCCACATTTAATTTTATATTTAATTATGGCGGTTAAAATTTATCAATAAATCGTAAGAAAAAAATAGGATTTTTATTGAAAGGTATTTCTGTGATGTTCATGGGAGTTAATATAAACCGGAACACCGGATGATTAAATTTATACCCAATGTTCCGGTTTTATAAAGCAATCAGCCAATTTCCTCAACAGGTTGTTCTTCGATTCGTGGATATTTTTCATCCGAAATATCAATTTCTTCCCTTACTGACCAGCCGGTTTTGAGCCCTAAAACGAACCATCCTAATCCCAGTGCACCGGCGGCAAAAATTGTATCCCCGATAACCCGAAGCCACCGGATAAACTGTAAAGTGTCGTTTTGCAGAAATTCGGCAGATCGGGCATACCAGAGTCCATGCTTCACGCTGACCCAGGTTTGAGCCAAGCCAACTGGTAGTACACTCAAAAGGACCATCAGTGCCAAACCGATGTTAATTGCCCAAAAAGAAAACTTCAGCACACCTTGTTTCCACATTTTATGAGTGGCGAGGCCTTTTAGAGCGAATAGCATTAAACCGATACCGAGCATTCCGTAAACGCCAAACAAGGCAGTATGACCGTGCACAGGGGTGGTATTCAATCCCTGCATGTAATAAAGTGCAATTGGCGGATTAATGAGAAATCCGAATATCCCGGCGCCCACCAGATTCCAGACGGCAACCGCAATAAAGCAATAGATGGGCCATTTGTACGCCTTTATCCACTGCTTGGCTCGACTGATGGTGAGATTATGATAGGCTTCAAATCCCATTAGCACAAGCGGAACCACCTCCAGTGCACTAAATGTTGCCCCCAGTGCCATCACAGCGGTGGGTGTTCCGGTAAAGTAAAGGTGATGGAACGTCCCGATGATTCCACCGGAAAGAAAAATAATGGTAGAGAACAGGACAGTGGCAGTGGCTATTTTAGCTCTGAGTAATCCCATACGCACGAACAAGAATGCGATAACAACAGTAGCAAAGACTTCAAAAAAACCCTCTACCCACAGATGGACGACCCACCAGCGCCAGAACTCTGCAATTGCCAGATTGGTTTGTCGTCCCCACATCAATCCTGCTCCGTAAAAGAGTGCAATTGCAGCAGATGCAATTAAAAACATTCCCAGCAAATTTCGATTCGGTCCCGGTTTTTTAAATGCAGGCCAGATGGCTCTACCCATTAAGAATAACCAGATGAAAAGCCCAACAAATAGAAAGAGTTGCCAGAAACGTCCCAAATCCACATATTCATAACCCTGGTGTCCAAACCAAAAGTTGACTTCCAGTCCCAATTTTTGCATGATGGCAAACCACTGACCTGCCAACGATCCCACGACGATGACTAATAGAGCGCCAAAAAGAATGTTTACCCCTAATCTCTGGTGTTTGGGTTCCCGCTCCGAAATGGCTGGTGCAATGAACAATCCGGTTGCCAGCCAGGAAGTGGCGATCCAAAATATTGCCAATTGAATATGCCAGGTTCGCGAGAGTGAATAAGGTAGTATCTTGTCCAGTTCGAATCCGTAGAAGCCGGATCCTTCAACGCCGTAGTGTGCGGTTATTACTCCCATCACGATCTGGACAATAAATAATGCGACTACAATCCAGAAATATTTTAATGTAGCTTTCATGGATGGCGTGGGTTGTAATCCCAGTAAGGGGTCTCGATCGGGCATTTCTTCCGGTTCAATCCCTTCTTCACGTTTTGTGGCATAGTAAAAAGCCAATAAACCAATACCGGCCAATAATAAAATTACGCTGAAGCCGGTCCAGAGAATCAATGAGCTGGTCGGTTTGTTTCCCACCATTTCATCCGGCGGCCAATTATTGGTATAGGTAATATCCGAATTCGGACGGTTGGTTACCGTTGCCCAGGAAGTCCAAAAGAAAAATGCATTCATTTTTTGCATTCTTTGTAGGTCTTTAATTGTATTGGCGGGAATTGCATAGGCTTCTCTTAAGTCTGCCAGTTCCGGATCGTCCATAAACAGACTTGTATAGTGAGAACCGACCTCTTTGATTGCCTTCGCTCTCAATGGAGAAATTGTAACTGTACCTGTTTGGGGGTTGTAAGTATTTGTTCTCAAATCTTTTTGCAAACGGACTTTTAGTGCAGCTTGATTTTCATCGGAAATCAGTCGGAACTCACGACCATATTCTTGTTGTGCCCAATAATTCAACATGTAGTTTGCTTCGCGATGCAACCAGTCCGCCGACCAATCCGGCGAATCCATCCGAGATGATATCACCGAACATGT
>CAZVKP010000391.1:0-3915 GCA_964627635.1 uncultured Calditrichaceae bacterium
GAACCTTGAGATTGGCGGCACAGTTGAATTACATGTGGGAGCACCATTTACAAATAATATTACGGTGAACGTCCAGGATACCAGTTGGAAATTCTACAGGAGCAAAAAGGAACTCCTTTGGCCTGCGGACAGCACATTATCTATTTATTTGAACTCCGGTGGCATTGTTGCCAGTGCCATGTTAGTGGACAAATTGCAAATTATCAAAACCAATTGAGTTTAGTATTGATTTTGATGAGATAAAGAATATTAAAATTATTATTTTTACATAGCAACTTGATAACAATAATCAGGAGGAGTGCTTAGATATGACCCGTTTATTCAAATTATCGTTTTTAATAGTTATTTTTATGCTGTTTTTTCAATTCTGCGAGCGGGTGACTGCACCGATAACCAAACAGAGCGTGCGACAACTTACACCTCAAGAGAACAAATTAGTCACTTCCGATAATCTGTTCGGTATCAAACTCTTCAAAGAAATTGTTAAAAATCAGGCTGACCAAAACACATTTATCTCTCCACTCAGTATTTCCATGGCGCTGGGGATGACTCTGAATGGCGCTGCAGGTGATACCAGGGAAGCCATGGAAAACACATTGGAACTGCAGGGATTAAGTCAGCCGGAAATCAATGAGTCGTATCAAAGTCTCATAGAATTATTGCGCAATTTAGATCCTAAAGTGGTTTTTCAGATTGCAAACTCAATCTGGTATCGGGAAGGATTGGACTTCAAGCAGGACTTTATCGAATTGAACAAGAATTATTTCGACGCCAGGGTGGAGGGACTCAATTTTAATGATCCCAATTCGGTGAATACCATCAATAACTGGGTGGATGAGAATACTAACGGGAAGATAAAGAAAATTGTGAATCAGATTGATCCGCTGGATATCATGTTTCTGATAAACGCTATTTATTTTAAAGGCACCTGGACTTATGAATTTGATGAAGAGCAAACCAAAGCCGATGAGTTTCAATCACCCGCGGGAACTGTCGATTGCCAAATGATGCGTCAAAAAAACGATTATAAGTATCTGCAAACGGAAAATTTTCAGGCGGTGGATTTACCCTACGGTGATGAAAAATATCGGATGACTGTTTTTCTGCCCGCACAGGGAATTGATTTAAACACTTTTATTTCCGATTTGACTTCCGACACATATCTGGATTGGTTACAAAACTTCACCGTCCAAAACGGCACATTGGAGCTCCCCAAATTTGAATTGGAATACAAAGTTCAAATGAAGGATGTTTTATCGGCACTGGGAATGGAAATAGCGTTTAATCCCAATGAGGCAAACTTCACCGACTTATACCAGGGACCCCAGAATGCCTATATCAGCAGTGTTCTGCATAAAACTTATGTGAAAGTGGATGAAGAAGGTACCGAAGCAGCCGCAGCAACTTCCGTTACTATCGGAGTCACTTCAGTTGGCGGAGGCGGATTTTACATGCGGGTGGATCGGCCATTTTTCTTCGTAATTCGTGAGAACCATTCGAATTCTCTCATATTCATGGGGAAAATCATTAAACCTAACTGGCAGGAATGAATGAGACTGATGCGATTAACACACAATAATAAAACCCATCAGTAGAATACCATTTTCGGATTGCTCAGTGGTGGTTAAGCTTTGGGACAGATATATAATTTAAAGAACGTTTCTTTGGTTTAATAATAAATGACAGCAGAAGGAGAAAATAATGTACCAAACCAAATTCCTCTTGTATTGTATTTTAATTCAGTTTGTTTTTACCTTTTTTATCTTTGGCATCTGCCAGGCGCAGCTCATTTCCATTAAATCCATCCCCATAGCAGAAGGAAATCAATTTTTGGTTTTTCCGTCTCAGAAGTTGGGAATGGGTGGCGTCTCCATCGCGGTGGAGGACAGTTTAGGAGATTTGTTCACCAACCCGGCAAAAGGAGCAAAGCTGAAGCGGATGTGGTTATTTAGTGCACCCACATTTTACACTATAAGTGACAATTACGGAAGCGCCAGCACCTTACCAGTGGGAATTTATTCTCAGTCCAACCAATGGTTCGCCACCTTCTCAGCGGCAATCCAGCAGATGGAGCTCTCCTGGCAGGAAGGTATAACCCCATTCTCAAGTCAACAACTATTAAGTGAACAATCCTCCAGCAACACCTACCTTTACGGGATGGTCGGTAAAAAGTTAGCCGATAAGAACTTGTCCATCGCCGCCAGTTTCTTCTGGTCGGATCTTGGTTCTGTCGAAGGTGTGGATTTGCTGTATCCCCGAAGCGAGAAAATTGATCAGTTCGGTAATATCATGGATTTCCGTTTAGGATTGTACGGAGAACTTGCCCAAAATCGGACTTTTGAAGCACTTGTCATTCATCATCGGTTCGACATGACCCATAATGTGAAATATCGGGTATGGGATACGGAGCAAGAGGGCATTACCACCCGCACAGAAAAAAATCTGGATCAAACAAATACCCTTGGTCTTCATTTGGGATACAAACAACCGATTAACAAAAATGGCTGGAAAATCGGCGGCATATTCACAACCAACTACAAATGGCATCCCAAAATTCCCAATTATGAGTTGATGAATATACCGCGGGATCCCGGTGACTCGTGGGCATTTGATTTTGGCGTAGGATTCTCGAAAAGGGATGAGAATACCCTGTTTGGAATTGATGTGATTTACGAACCAATCTGGAGCGAAACCTGGGCAGAAGCGGCGACACCCACACCAACCGTTACCGATGATATTATTCCTATCGGCGGAAAAACAGTTGAAAATCATTTTCGTTTTTCAAATTCCATATTCAGAATTGGACTCAGACGACAAAACGAACAGATAGGCTTTCAGATCGGACTTCAGGTTCGTTCCATTCGCTACCGTCTGGAACAGTGGAATTTTGTGGAAAAATTTAAACGTAACCAGGCTGAACATTGGACCGAATGGACACCCAGCTGGGGACTGACTTTAAATATGGAAAACTTTCAGCTTCATTATCTTGGATCGATGACCGCCGGCACCGGAGAACCGGGAGTATCGAGTTCACCCATATTCCGGACGGAAAGTATGGCGGCGGTCGATGCCTCTTACATTGTGGCACCCAGCGGTCCCCTCACTTTAGAGGAAGCAGTTGTGTTCACACATCAAATCTTCGTCTCGGTTCCTGTCCGGAAATAGTATATTTAGGTTGGTCTTAAAATTTAGGTAATTTATTAATTATATTATTATTACAAAGGAAAATATAATGTTAAACAAATCCTTAAACATTCTGCTCGTTATAAGCATTACCGTATTCATCGTAAGCAGTTGTGAAAGGAAAAGTGGAGCTATCACAGAACCGGTAGTTCATGATACCACTCATGTTGTGGTGCGGAAACCAAACATTTATATTTATCCTGTTTATGATATGCATCTGATCGTCAAATTATTATTTCCGAAAGGAGGTCACATACTTGAGTCAATTCCCAAATATCAGAATGGCTGGGACATATTGGTTGACCCTACCGGACTTATTGATCACAAATATTCCTTTCTATATTACGAGTGCAGCGTTCCTTCAATTTTCCGGAAAGATAGGGGTTGGGTGGTCGAACAAGAAAAACTGAAAGATTTCTTTAAAAAGAATATGAGTGCTTATGGATTCAATAAAACAGAGATCGCTGATTTTATCAGTTACTGGATTCCAAAACTCGATAATTCGGAAAAATACGTCTTATATCCTCAATTGAATGAAGATATTTCCTCAACAATCCGGTTGGATTTTTCGGATACACCGGATACAATTTTAAGATTATTTTACTTTATCGAGCCTTTTAAAAATGAAGTAATTATCGACGAACCGGCGATCCCAAATACCGATAGAAAAGGGTATTCAGTGGCTGAGTGGGGTGTAATCCTGAAAGAATAAACAATTCGGATGGTTGTTAG
>CAZVKP010000392.1:0-3915 GCA_964627635.1 uncultured Calditrichaceae bacterium
GAAGAATGCATGAGGATGATTTGATAAATATGTATCAAAACAGTGACATTTTTATCTTGCCATCGGAATTTGAATCCTGCAGTATGGTGACTATGGAAGCCATGGCATGCGGTCTGCCAATACTGGCTTTTAAAGTTGGCGGTCTGCAAGAACTTGTGGACAATGGTAAAACGGGATATTTGGTTGATAGAGAAAATTGGGATAGTTTTAGTGACTATTTACGCAGTCTAATTATAAGAGAAAATGTCAGAAAATCTTTATCGATAAAGTCGCGGGAATATGCCACTCATTTCATCTCATGGAAAGAAACCGGAGATAAAGTTGATCAATTCATTAAAAATTTTAAAATTATAAAAACTACCGCTTAACTTTTTACTTTTTGGAATAGAATTACACATACAATTCAAATGATATTAACAGATCAAGAAAAGATAAACAGGTGGTTCGAGGAAAGGTATGCCGCAAAAGGAGTTAGGAGCATGCGAAAAGCTGAGGCATATCCCATTTTCTTAGATTATTTAAATGTTCAACCAGGAAAGAAATTGCTCGATATCGGTTGTGGACCGGGATTACTATTAAAAGTAGGGGCTGCAAGGGGATTGCAAACATATGGCATTGATGTATCTGAAGAGGCAAAAAGATTAGCCACCCAAATTTCCCCAGATTCACAAGTGAGTGTGGCAGATGTTAGAAATTTGGATTTCGAGGACCAAAGTTTCGATTATATAACATGCATCGGTGTTTTGGAGCATTTTTTGGATTTAGAAATATCTATAAAAGAAATGCAGCGAGTCGCTAAGAAGCAAGCATTATATTGTATTATGGTCCCAAATTCGAAAACATTATATTGGTGGTTAGCTAAACGCCTTAGTCGTAATCACAAAGATAGTAATGAAAATGCATATACGCTTTCGGAATGGTGGTCAATTTTTGAGTTGTACAATTTTGAAATTTTGGCTGTCTACAGAGATGAATGGCAAATTCGGAAACCATTTTCTTTGTTGGGATTGCAGTCTTATGATTTTCTTTTTGAACTGACACGAAATTTAATCTGGAAAATAATTCCACTAAATTACGCCCACCAGTTTGTTTTTATCATGCGAAAAAAGAATTCCTCATGAATGACCAAATTGTTACTGCACTAAATCATACTTATTGATATAAAAATGGATTATAGGAAAAAGCACAATATCACCAATTTATACGATCATCTGTCCAGGTTTGTATTGTTTACCAACTGGCTTAAATTCGGTGACCGTTTTGCAGGATTCACAATGCATAAAACATTGCGAATTCCTGAGAGGGAAAGAGATCGTTACAATAAGTACTCAAGGGTTACTTATTTAAACGATCTTGCTTTGTCGGGAGCAGAACTACCAAATCGTCCCCAAGTTCTGGATGCGGGTTGTGGCTTCGGTGGTACAATTTTCCGTTGGCATGACAAATTTCCAGGAAAGTATGACGGACTTACTTTAAGTCATGTTCAGATTAAAACAGCGCAAAAAGAAGCACGTAGGCGGGGCATCGAAGATCAGTGTCACTTTTATTTCAGGAATTATGATGAACCCTTGAAAAAAAAGTATGATGCCATAGTCGCCATTGAGGCATTAATTCATTCGAGTTCTTTGAGTAAAAGCTTATTAAATTTTACCAGTGCCTTAAAAAAGGGGGGTAAATTAGTACTGGTTGATGATATGAGAGTGAATGATGGGGGAGTTATCCAGGACACTGATTGGCAAAAATTGAAGTTTTACTGGGACCTTGACAATATCCATTCCGCGTATGAGTTTGAAGAGCTGTTGAACAAATGTGAGATGAAGGTTAATTGTAAAATGGATTTGACGGATAAAGTCAATTTGATGGATTCAACCAAAATTCATTTATATGAAAAATGGTTTAATTATTTTGAAAAAGTGATACCTTTTCGCTCAATTCAAACATTTATACAAGCTCAAATGGGCGGCTTAGCACTTCAAAAATTATACCTTAAAAAGAAAGTGCAATATATCTTATTAATTGCTGAGAAAAATTAAACATAATATTTTAAATTTCAAGAAATTAGAGTATGGATTATTTGTTTTTTGTTGTTGCAATTAACCCACCTCTGAAATAATTAATTTTTAATAGTTTCCCCACGTAATCCAGCACTGTTAAAATCCAGTTCATCGTTTTTGGCATATCTCCTTTTGGAATAAAACTCCAATACTTAATCCATGATATATCCAATTTTACTTCATGAAAAAGTGATTCAAGCTCTTCTATTGATAAAAACCTGTCCGTTGATAGATGTTTGTAATCCATATTGAGTATCGGAGCTATTTGATTAAACCAAATATAATTTTTATTAAGTGTTAGTAGTACAAATCTACCTTCATTATTTAATACTCTTTTGACCTGTTTAAGCATCTCTTTTTTTTGTAACATATGCTCAAATGTACCGACACAAATGACTACATCTACAGAATTATTGCAAATAGTTTTTAACCTTGAGCCATTATCTACTAAGAAAGATAAATTATTAATTTCTGATTGATTTTTTAGAGTTCTATTTGCTTCATTAATCATGTGCTGCGAAAAGTCTACACCTATACCATATTTTATTTTCGGTGCAAGCTCAAAGAGATGATGTCCCGGTCCACAGCCAATATCTAATACTGTGTCACTATTCTTCAACCCTACAGCTTTTTCAATTAAACTTAAACGATAATTCAATAATTTTTGTGGATTACCATGCTGTTCCGCATACGACCGAGCATTTCTGTCAAAGAACTGTTTTATTTCTGATTCTGACTGTACTGACGTTGTCTTTAAATTATCTTTAAACATTGTCACTGCCGAACGATGGATAGTGAGGTTCCATGTGGTAAATATGGCGGAATGTATTCTTTTTTTATGTCACTATATTGGGTTGCCAGAGCATGGACAAACAGTGAATAAAGCCCTTCATGATAAATCAATTTTTCCGAAGCAGATTTTTTTAACATTCCTGAAGAGAAACCATATTTTTTAAATGTATTGAGAAAATTTTGATCCTGGCTAATGATGTGGCAGGGTGTTTCAAAACCAGAATCCTGATTGGTAATCAATGGTGGCTGGTGATCTCCCATCAAAATAAAGATACTATTTTTGTTTGCATTGGATAATATAAAATCTCGGATGACATCAAGTTCATAGTAAATATGTTTTGCATAATCCGCCGCGCTCAAACCACTCATGAAATGGGTATTAAAAGTTTCCTTCAAATTTGTGATAGTATTGCCATCATTTTTTTCGGGAGTTTTATTTATACCGGTAATTTTTCGCCAATCTTTAACATAGGGTGGAAGTTTGGTCCAGGGTGTGTGGGAACTGACCGTCATAAAAAACAGGAATACTGGTTTGCCAATCTGTTTTATATAATTTTCGTAGGAATAAAATAAACTATACTGATCCGGGATATTGTTAAAACCAAATGTTGGACCATCGAAATTGAGATCTTCGAAATTTATATATTGGTTATAATTGAAGAAATTTTTGTAATTTTTTAGTGAAAGACCGGGACGTTTACGATTTAATGGTTGAAGAGTAACTGTATGATAGCCGTTCAAATTCAAAAATCTAATCCAATTTGGGTATTCGTTTACATGATTTATTAAATATGAATAGAGAGCCTGGTCTTTGATTTGAATTCCGTTGATGAGTGATCCCACGCTTAACCAGGACCTACCCCCACTGATGGGCGCCATGCTTAAATTGGTTACTGAATGCCAGCCATTCTCCAGAAGTGTATCCTGAAAATTGTGTATATAATTTTGATATGATTCGTGGATTTCCGGATGCGTTGTTATTATTTTTCCATAAGATTCCACCACAAAAAAGTAAATGTCAGGCTTTTGTTTAAGCTTAATCTTATCGTAACGAAAATATGTGGAATCC
>CAZVKP010000393.1:0-3913 GCA_964627635.1 uncultured Calditrichaceae bacterium
AACTGCTTCCCACAACCCAAAACCTTGACTATTCTTACTGCCCAAACCTGTTTCGTATGATACACGAATAAGCTCCGGATCGCCTGTCAGCTCGTATATTCCGTCCCACGCTTTTATTATAAATCCCTTATATTTAATAATGTGCTCTCTGTTTCCCCGGAAAAGGGGTTTAAGAAACACATCACCATTTCTCTTAGTATTATAAATCAGTTTTGTTTTTTTCTGTAAATTGGCTGAAATAAGTCTTGAGAATTCTTGCTCATGTGGAGTGTAGTAATGGGTGATTTTTCCTCCGTCCGGTTTATTAAGAGTGGAATAGGCAGTCATGGGGGATAACATTTTAATTTTTATTTTTTCCGAAAATGTAAGGGAATTGTGAACAGAAATGTGATCTAGATTTAAGAATTGAGAACCCAATTGGATTTCTCCCTTCTGAATGAGTGCATTAGCAATATTTTGCAGAATCCATTCCACTGGAGAAGAGATGATCAGTTTTACCGGAGATTTGAATATAAGTCCCTGAGATTTTCCGCTTTTCTCTAGCTTACCGATCAAACGGGAATAAGTAAATAGTTTGAAACTTCGTTTTTCGTAAACAAAACCCCTCTCATGTAAATTTGCTCCTTCTTTATCAGGGAGTAACCGGTATATCAATGCTTGTATGTATTCATTATAAACAAAAGGAATAAAAAAAGAATTATCTCTGGACGACAATTGTATTGTAATTCTCATCTATGCTTATTCTATTATCAGTAAAACAGGTAATATTGTTCTATGAAACAAAATACTTACAAACAATTTAAATCTTTTTACATAATAATCAAGATAAAAATGTCATTTTGAAATTTTTCTGACTCAATTTAAATTCATTTATTAAAGAATATCGGGTAAAGTTGATTCCTAACTTAAACATTTTGGTTAAATTCTTTAAAGTTAAATATTTTAAGGAAAACACAATAAATTTATTCAAGATTGATTTCCGTTCGTAGAAATCTTTACCCGATTGGACACGATTTACCATTTAAAAATTTCCAAACATGGCTCCGAAACTATTAGTCAACACGCCTACAATAATGACCAAACCTATTATATTTTCAAAGTATAAAACACTTCAGCCAGTGAGAGACCTAATATATATTATGTTTTTAAATTTGTGATTTAATTGTATTAATCCCTATAGCTACAACATATTTATTAATTCACATTGGTAAATCAAACCTCCATCCTCTTAAATTATATAAAGATATTCGCTGCCAAAAGATAACTCCTACCAGCATTCTCAATCAGGATTTTTGCTCTTCCCCGTTGCCGTTGGTCATGTCCAGCACTTCCCGCACCTTCAACAGCAGGTCATCCGGACCGAACGGCTTCTGCAAAAAGGCTTCTTCGGATTTGAGGAATCCCTGCTCTACTGCAGCAAAGTCGGTGTAACCGGACATAAACAGGGCTTTGCTCTCCGGATGTATTTTGGATAGCTGCTTCATCAATTCGGTGCCTTTGATCTTTGGCAGGAATACATCCACCATAATCAAATCAATTTTATCAGGGTTCTCCTGACACTTTTCAATCGCTTCTTCTTTATTACTGGCAATAAGCAGCCGGTAGCCGTAACGGGACAAGATGATGCGCACCAGATCACGAATTCCCTCATCATCCTCGACCATCAGAATGGTCTCAGTTCCTTTTAACGAAGCGGGAGAAATCTTCTTTGGTTTGGCTTTCTCCATTTCTCTGGTAACCTGGGGGAAGTAAATCTTAAAGGTGGTCCCCTCGCCGGGCTCGCTGTACACCCAGATGTATCCGCCGCTCTGTTTCACAATGCCATAAACGGTGGAAAGTCCCAGACCGGTGCCTTTATCCCGGTCCTTGGTGGTAAAGAACGGCTCGAAAATTTGCGAGCGGGTTTCGGCATCCATCCCCTCTCCGGTATCGTTTACCGACAGCATCACATAACTGCCGGCGTTCATTACCACCTGTTCTTTTAAATGCTCGCTGGTAAATTGTACGTTTTTCGTTTCAATGGTAAGTTTTCCGCCTTCGGACATGGCGTCCTTGGCATTTACCACCAGGTTCATAATCACCTGCTCAATCTGACCCAGATCTGCTTTTATATTTCGTAAATCCGCATCGAAATGTGTAATGAGAGGAATGCGCTCGCTGATCAGGCTGCGGATCATATCCTGCATATCTTCAATCAGTCTGTTGAGGTTCAGGATGGCGGGTTTCAACACCTGCCGCCGGCTGAAGGCTAACAGCTTCTGGGTAAGCGATCCGGCTTTGCGCCCGGCTTTTTGAATATTGTTTACATAGTTCTTGGTGGTATTATCCGGTGGCATTTTTTGCAGCAGCATTTGACTGTAACCTTCGATAATTGAGAGCATATTATTGAAGTCGTGTGCCAGTCCGCCCGCCAGCCGTCCCACCGCCTCCATCTTCTGCGCCTGCAGAAACTGTCTTTCCATCTGTTTGTGTTGAGTGATGTCGTAAAGATAGCCCTTAATTTTTTTGAGTTCACCGGAGCCATTGAATACGCCGATAATGTTGCCAACTACCTGGACCGGCTTTCTGTTCAGTTGGCGATATTCCATTTCATAATTTTCCAGCTTTTTATATCTCTTTAGATCATCCAGGAATTTTTGCCGGTCTTCCGGCTGGGGATATAACTTTACCGCCGGAGTATTCTGTGCTTCTTCGATAGACCGGAATCCGAACATTTTCAGAAAGGCGGGATTACAAAATAAGATTTTTCCTTCCGGTGTGGAGATATAGTCCCCGGTGAGGTCTTCTTCGAAGAAGCTGCGATATTTTTTTTCGGAACGGCGCAAGGCCTGATTAGCCTGTCGCCGTTCCTTAATGTCCCGGAGTACGTCCTGTACCAGAATTTTGTCTCCCGCCTCAAAGGAGCTGGCTGAGACTTCCGCCGGAAATGTCCTCCCGTTTTTCTTCTTAAAATTGATCTCAAAATTGTAATTCCCTTCGGTTCTAACTTTTTGAACAGCGGTCTCCGAGGTTTTTAAAGTTTCTGCAGTCTGTGAATGCAAATCCACGATGTTGTATTGTTGAATTTCATTTTTGGTATATCCGAACAACCTTAATGCTTTTTGATTTGCTTCCAGAATATTGCCTTCCATATCGTGAATCAGAATGCCGTCATTCGAGTGATTGAAGAGATTGCGGTATTTTTCTTCGTTTTTGCGCAGCGCCTGCTCGGCAGCGCGTTTCTCGGTGATATCTTCACCTGAACTCAAGGTGCCGTGGATTTCGCCTTGGTTGTTAACTAAAAGTGTATTGGTCCAGGCAATTATCCGTCTATTACCGTTCCGGGTCACCACTGCATTTTCGAAATGTTCAACGGGCTCATATTGTCCGTTCATTATTTGCCGAAATATCTCACGGACCTTCTTCCGGGGGGTTGCGGGAATAAAATGATCGAACCAGTTCCAGCCGATTATCTCTTCTTCTCTATATCCCAGCAGCTCACAACCCTTGCGGTTAATCAGGCGAATGGTCTCATCTGCATTAATCACCAGAAAGATGACACCGGCAATATCCAGATACCTCTGCGCATCACTATGGTCAGCCAGCACGGTTGCCTCCGTCAGCAATTGGTTATCATCATCCTCCCCAGACTTTATTCCCCAATTTAAATTTTTAAAATCCCATTCTTTTATGTTTTACTTCCCTGTCGTTTTGTTGTACCTCTTCCGCTGTCTTTTTATACCTCAACCCCATCCCCTGGGCGTTGAATAACAACCAAATACTTAATTACGCCCTTCCCCTTCTCCACTTTGGAGAAGGGGAAGGGAGACCAAGTATTAAACTGAGCCGTGTAGCCTGTTTGGGGAGGGGGATGAGGTCTCTTTTAGAGTTTTACTTATCCCATCCACCACGGCTTCACAATTATTCAAAACCT
>CAZVKP010000394.1:0-3910 GCA_964627635.1 uncultured Calditrichaceae bacterium
GTTGACTATTCAGTTGACGATATCTTGGCACTCCATCATTTTTCACGTTACCGTCAAGAGCGGAGTGTATCCGAATTTTCCCGGACCAATTTTTGGGAGTAAAGCTCCATTCAATACCCGCCAGGTGAGAATCCGCCATACTGACCACCCGGCGACTTTCCAGCAGACTTTCCCGTCCCTGATCATCACGGAACTCAATGTGTCGCATTAAAATGCCTTCCTCCATATTAAGTTCCTGGTGATATTCAGTGATTTCAACATTTTCCAGTTTGAACCATTCGCCGTTTTCAATACGAAAAGTGAGATACAGCCAGTTGGGCCAATTGACCAAATCCTCATTTTCAATTTCGCGACCCGAAACCGTTGATTTAAGTCGATTATAACCGCACGCTAAATAAGTACCAGGGTAATGGACACCACCTGCATTGCTTTCTTCCGCAGCACCCCGTGTTGCAAAATAGCCATTTCCAAGGGTCGATAACGCTTCACGCAGCGGTTGAAGATCCGGAATCCAGTCTTGATAGATAATTTTCCAGCCACTCATGACGAACTATTCTCCAAATGTTTTATCATTTCACTTAATAATTTTCGCACTTCTTCAACATCTATTAATTTATAATCGGCAAAAGTTGGCTCCCCATGATCTCCAACCAGAATTCCCAGACCGCGGTTCACTAATGCCCGAAAAGCATCCTCATCTGTAAGGTCATCTCCAATATATATGGGAACGACTTCCGGTTTATTTAAATTTAATTTTTCCAACAACCAAAAGACCGCTTTTCCTTTATCCCATTCAATATCCGGTTTTAACTCGATAATCTTTTTTCCCAATCCTTCCCGGAGCTTAGAATGCATGTTTAAAACATCGGTTGTCGTTTTTTTAACAAAGGCGACATGTTCTTCAGGCACATTGCGATAGTGCACCGCCACCGAAAATTTTTTCCTTTCCACCTGAGCACCCGGTACATTATCCAACCGAATATTGAGTTCTTGCTCAGCCGCATCCAAATCCGGGAGACAATCCTTACCCCCCTCATACTGCAAATGCATATTATTGGGACCGGTTATATCAAATCCGTGGCTACCGGCATAGATCAGTTCCTTTAAACCTACCAAATTTTCCACATCCGCACGGTCGCGTCCACTTACAATTGCTAAAGTGCAAAGCGTTGCTAACTTCTGCAGAACTTGTTTCATTTCATCTGATAAAATTGCATCTTCAGGTCGTTTCACAATTGGAGAAAGTGTGCCATCATAATCCAGAAAAATAGCCGGCTTTTTATTTGCTAATTCTTTGAAAATTGCTTTTTGCTGTTCTAATGCTGAGGGCAAATCCCCGAACCTCTTTTGGGCTTTATTGGATTGAGATTGATCGTTAAGCTCACGTAAACTATGAACCACAACATCCGCCCCGTTTTCCATTAACAACTCATCCTGTCCCCGTTTGGCGATACCCACCACGAGACTAAAATTCCCTTTACTACCGGCTTCCACACCGGATGGGGCATCTTCCACCACAACTAGTTTATCCGGTTCGACACCCAATTTTTTTGCTGCATATAGGAAAATATCCGGGGCGGGTTTACCGGTCAAGTTTTCTTCCACGGAGGTAATACCGTCAACCCGCACATCAAACAGATGGGTCAATTGAGCAGATTTCAATATCGGTCCGCAATTTTTACTGGAAGATACCACTGCAGTTTTTTTGCCCTGTTCTCGCCACTTTTTAACCTGCTCTACGGAGTCTTCAAAGACATCTACACCCTGCTCATCCACTAATTCTAAAAATTTTTGATTTTTCCGATTACCCAAACCACAAATCGTTTCCTCATCCGGTTTATCGTCAGACGTCCCCTCTGGTAGATGTATTCCCTTAGCCTCTAAAAAGCTACGGACCCCATCGTATCGTGGCTTGCCATCCAGATACTCGGGATAATCATTTTCTATACTGAAAGGTTGATATGCCTCCTCTCCCCTATTCAATCTTTTCTCCCGATATTCATCAAACATTTGTTTCCAGGCGTTGGCGTGAACCCGAGCAGTTTGGGTTATAACCCCATCCAAATCTAAAATGATGGCATCGGCATCTTTGATTATTGCGAATGTTTTTTCGTCCATATTCATCTCACATTCCTCCCCGTAGTTTGAGGGGTGTTCATTTAATTTAAGCCTTAAAATAATTGCAATAAACCTATACTGTTAAAAGGTAACTGCAAATTGCCCTGAAGAAAAACATCAATAATTGTTATTATTTGACATAGCTCATAGAAATTAAGATGATAATATAAAATGATGTTCAGGATGTATTCAAATTAAAAATATTATTTTAAGCAAATTCTAATAGCCGTAGGAACCCGCTAATTCTCTGATTTTTTCAAAAAGTTGCGAATCGAGTGATCTTATATCATCCCATTTTACCTCCCAGGGTGCTTCCTGAATATAATTAAATCGGTGATTGGTGGTTTTTGATACATTTTTAAGAATATCCGAATCATATTTTATTTGCAGCATATCACACAATTCGGGTAATTCTTCTGAAATATGTTCCACCTGTATGGTTTTACTCGATTTTTGTTGTGCCGATTGGTTCCAATAGAACCAATATTTTGCAGCTTGCAGGACTAACTGCTGTTTGGATTCCAGGGATTTTTCATCTGCATTCAATCCAATTTCCGGAATATTTCTCTCTATATAGTCAGGACTAAACTCGCCCTTATGTAAAATAAACTGGGCAAAGCTGGCAATAACCTTTAAGGGGTCTCTAACAACATGCAACACATTTTCAAAATTATAATCAACAGCGCTCGGACCAAAGGGGGGTTGCGCATCGTCCACTGCCATAAACCAGGACGCAGCTCCGTCCTCGCCAATGGGTTTTTCTAAGGTTGCGGTGCGCTCATGTTGAATATCCAATCCTATTTCGCGGCATACTTCAGAGGTATACAATGTGCCGCTCCGTCCACAGCCGGTAATTAATAGCTTTTTCTTTTCCATTCCAATTCCTTTCAACTTATAAACCCTGTATTTCAATCATCTCAATTCACTAAAATAAAAAATTATAACCCAATGGTAAAATTAAAAATAGGATTTTTACTTTTATATAATCAGATGAAGACTCATAAACCCCTTTTTCAAAGATCTTATGAATTGAAGAAAAACTGATTTAACCACAAATTTCCTTTTCTCTACTATTGAAATTTGCTATTTATTTTTGTATTCTTTATAAAATTATGAAATAATTTTCTCCATTTTGATATAAATAATCGGGCGTTTCATTTTTGAAACAAGTTTGTTGAAGTTTGTTGCAAAAATGATACGGATATAAAATTTTTCTGTAGTCATTCTTTACATAACTTATTAATATTATGTAGATTATACAATCTCATCATATTATGTTGAATTCGGGCATTATTTTTGTTGAAGTTTAATTGATCGAATAACTAAAAATAATGAATTCTCTAATCGCTCAACTATTTTCAAAATATTCGGCAAGATGCACTTTTATCATAGTGGGTTCGATATTCTTATCGGCAAATCATATTTACACATTTCCCTATCAGCTCAAAGTGAAAAAGAACTTGGCCGATAATGCGCACCCTCTCTCTTTTGTTGACGATCTGAACAACAACGCATATTCAGAAGCGATTATCATCGAAAATTCAAAAACCAGAGAGCTTAAAAATCGAATAAAAATTATGGATGCTGAAACAAAGCATCATTATCACTCAGAACCATTATGGGTAGATTTACTGGATATTAAAGCCTACGACCTCACTCAAAATGGAAATAAAGAAATTCTATACACATATCAAGATAAAGATTCACTATTTTTGAAAATCTATGCTCCTTTCCAGGAGGGGAAGGTCTTGTTACATCAAAAAATCCTGGAAGTACAAAGTACCAAGGAAAA
>CAZVKP010000395.1:0-3905 GCA_964627635.1 uncultured Calditrichaceae bacterium
AGAGAAAATAATGACGAAAGTAAATCACAAAACTATAATTTTCCTGAACATACTGCCAGTGCCAGGGGTCTGTGTTGGAGCAAATAGAAAGGACATAATTCTCTTTTAATGCATCGAGAATATTATCAATCCCGTTTTTTGGTTGACCTATTACTTTGTCCCAGATATCTTTATAAGCCTGTTTGGAAATATCGCAAGGGTATCGTTTCATCATAATTTCATAAAATTCATCTGGGGAATATTTACCTTCCATAAAAGCAAGATGTGTCTCCGATAAGAAAAATGCTCTAATTGTTTCCATTGACAATTGACATTTTTGAGCAAATTCCTGCATAATTCTTTCGGGATGGGTATGTACCAAAACATTTCCAAGATCAAAAATAACATGTTTAATCATTTGTGTCTCCGTAAAAGAGGCTTTAATGGCTTGAGTTTAAATATGTCTGAGAACCACAGCCGTCGAAGGGATAATTCCCACCCGTAATAATTCCGACCAAGGCGCTTAAAACCATTTGTAAAATTATCTTCAATTACTAAAAAATTTTAAAAAATATTGTTCAACAATGCCACAAAAATATAAAATGTTCTGCTCGCATGTAGGTAAATGAAATTATGTATTTAATAACAAATAAGTATTAAGTTTCAAGTTTTGTATGCGTGTTTTACATCTTGTCAATTTCAATTAGTCATTTGTTCCCGGTTGCGACTCTACCATTGATTCTTAAATTATGTATTCAAATTTGATCTGTTTTGAGAAAAAATCTTTCCACTTTATCTACTTAACTACATCATTTAAATTTTATGCTTTAAATTTAGGGGAATTAAAATGGATAAGGTAATTTATGAAGCACTAACTTTTGATGATGTTTTATTAGTTCCTGCTCACTCAAAAGTAGTGCCGAATGAAGTGGATGTTTCTACAAAGTTTACAAAAAATATTTTGCTGAATATACCCATTGTTTCCTCAGCCATGGATACTGTCACGGAATCGGATTTGGCAATTGCTTTAGCAAGAGAAGGTGGAATGGGAATCATTCATAAAAATATGTCGTCCGAAAAACAACTTGGCGAAGTAGATCGCGTAAAGCGATCGGAAAGTGGAATGATTTTGGATCCAATAACGCTTTCTCCGGAACAACCGATTCGTGAAGCATTACGAGTGATGAGTCATTATCGGATTTCCGGCATACCATTGGTTAAAGGTAAACAATTGGTTGGTATTATCACCAACAGAGATTTACGATTTGAAGAAAATTTAGATCGTCCCATCGCAGAATTGATGGTAAAAGATAATCTCATTACAGCGCCGGAAGGTACTACGCTGGATGAGGCAAAACGTATACTACAAAAACACCGCATCGAAAAACTACTGGTTGTGGACAAAGACGGCAATCTAAAAGGTTTAATAACGGTAAAGGATATTCAGAAAAAGGCAAAATATCCGGATGCTTGTAAAGATGAACATGGTAGATTGCGAGTTGGAGCGGCTATTGGTGTTGGGGAAGAGGCACTTTTGCAAGCCGAGAAACTGATTAAAACTAATGTGGATGTAGTAGTGGTGGATACCGCACATGGTCACTCTCAAAAAGTCTTGGACACCGTTAAAGCACTCCGTAAGCAGTATCAGGATATAAATTTGGTGGCCGGTAATGTTGCCACTCCTGAGGGTGCTAAATCTTTGGTGGAGCTGGGCGTTGATGCTGTTAAGGTTGGTATTGGTCCCGGATCAATCTGTACAACCCGGGTCGTAACAGGCACAGGAATGCCTCAAATTTCTGCAATTATGGAAGTTTCAAAATTTCTTAAGGAGGCCAACATTCCACTAATTGCAGATGGAGGTGTAAAATTTACCGGAGATATTCCCAAAGCAATAGCAGCCGGTGCAGATTCCGTGATGATCGGAAGCCTGTTTGCCGGCACAACTGAAAGTCCTGGAGAAACCATTCTTTTGGATGGACGGCGTTATAAACAATTTCGGGGAATGGGCTCGCTTGGTGCAATGACTGAAGGTAGTAAGGATCGTTATTTTCAGGAAGAAGTAACTGAGCGTGAGAAGCTGGTACCGGAAGGAATTGAGGGTCGTGTACCTTACCGGGGGCCAATCAGTGATACTGTTTTTCAAATGGTTGGCGGTTTACGCTCTGCCATGGGATACACCGGATGTGAAAACATTCGTGATTTAAAAGAGAATGCAAAATTTATAAAGGTGACTGGTGCCGGATTGAGAGAAAGTCACCCGCATGGTGTTGATATTACTAAAGAATCACCAAATTATCGATTAAGTTAAATTGGACCGGGACCACAAAATAATGCTTAAGAAAATAGACCATATAGGTGTTGCAGTAAAATCTTTGGAAGAAGTAAAACAATTATTTCGTACAATCTTTGAAGAAGAACCTGTTTTTGAAGAAACTGTAGAAGATCAAAAAGTAAAAGTTGCAGGATTCAAAATTGGGGAATCAAATATTGAGTTTTTAGAACCGACCAATGATAACTCGCCCATTGCTAAATTTTTAAGCAAAAGAGGGGAGGGGCTTCATCATATTTCTGTGACGGTTGAGGATATTAATGAGATCCTCTCAAAAATGAAGTCAAAGGATCTACGTCTCATTGACGAAGAACCCCGAATGGGAGCAGAAGGAAAAAAGATTGCATTTGCACATCCTAAAAGTTTACATGGTATCCTTCTGGAATTTTCTCAGGAATAGAAACTTGAATGAATTATATATAGCACATCGCTTTTAATTTAAACTATCCACATGTCTCGATTAACAGAATCCACTTTAGTTAAATTTTTGTCCGCCTATTTATTTAGTTTTATAATTCTTCTCATAGTTTTTTTCGTCTATTTGAACATAACTTTGCCCAATCTTGAAAAATGGAATAGGGAGATTCCTCAAAAAACGGACTTAATGGCATACCGCATTAATAACGCTACTATTAATCGAAATAATATAAGATATAGTTGGATACCACTATCACAAATTCCAAAACGACTGCAACGATGTGTGATTGTATCCGAAGATGCCTCTTTTTGGGGACATGAGGGAATTGACTGGTTTGAAATCAAACAATCGTTTAAACGAAACATTGAAGACAAAGAATTTTCCCGGGGTGGAAGTACCATTACCCAGCAATTGGTTAAGAATTTGTATCTAAGTCCGCAAAAGTCAATACATAGAAAAATAAGTGAGCTATATATTGCTCACAAATTGGAGGATAAACTTTCCAAGTCAAAAATTCTTGAACTTTATCTAAATGTAGTAGAATGGGGTAATCATGTTTACGGAATTAAAGCTGCATCTATGAGATATTTTGGAAAAATGCCCAAATCTTTGGTATTGCATGAAATGGTTAGATTAGCGGCTGTTTTACCGAATCCCAAACGATTAAGTCCCAATAATTTGGATCATTCGCTTCGTTGGCGATCTAATATTATTTTAGAACGACTTAAGCGTTTCAATTTTATTACAAATGATAGATATGAAACCACTTCCAAAAAATTAAAAACGCTTTTTCATCCACAAGAATTGGATAGCTTGAGTACCCATCAAAACAGTTAAAATTGCCTCGATATTTCATCCCATTTAAAGCTTGATTCAGAAAAATTGTGAAAGTATTTTTAATTCAAACAATGAAATTGTGGTGGGCATTGTTTTTTTACAATTATTTTTGAAGGTTTTATTTTGAGAAACAATCATCAGAATAGCATCCACTGTTTTATATTTTTGGTTCTCTTCCAGAAATTATTTTATTTAACGCGGTTACTCTGTGGCTTGCTGATACCAGTGTATTAAACCTACCTCAACCGGATTAACCAATTTTTTATGGAAGGGTAAAATGCGAATTGTATAAGAATAGTTGCCACTGTCAGATGGTTGAACGTTTGCCTTGTAGCAGTACTT
>CAZVKP010000396.1:0-3902 GCA_964627635.1 uncultured Calditrichaceae bacterium
TTTGTTTCAAATTAATCTTGTATAATTATTAATTAAGCTGAACTAATGACATAATCAAATTCTATAAATGAGAAAACCGAACGCAAATGATACTGTATTGGAGGTTACCTGATATGGCTAATATTATAATCTGGCACAATCCCCGTTGCCGTAAGAGCAGGGAAGGATTAAATTATTTAAGAGAAAGAAATATAGAACCCAAAATTTTCGACTATTTAAAAGAACAAATCAATCCATCGGAGCTGGCAAAGCTTATAAAAATAACTGGGCAGCCTCTGGGTTTATTCATCAGAAAAAATGAAAAAGAATACAAGGAATTGGGATTGAAAGATATGGATTTAACTGCAGAAACTTTTGCGGAATTTGCTTCAAAATATCCCAAATTACTCCAGAGACCAATTGTGGTAAAAGGGAACAAAGCAATTTTAGTCCGACCTGCTTCCCGAATAGATGAAGTTTTGTAAGATGTTTTTTAAAGTTTTATTATACGGTGGTAATTTATTTCCTAACATAAGAATGCTTATAAAAAGGTTTTAGCTGTTTTAATATTCAATGAAATTGTTAGAATTTGATTCAATATTTTCCAAAATTACTTGAATCAATCACTACTTCCCGAAACTTGATCCGTGTTGGATTATGCTTATTTTCAAGAAAATTGTATTATAGATTTCTCTTGAATTGTCCTGGAATTTATTTTAATTTCAGCGAAGTTCTTGAAAATGGGGATGTTTAATGAAAAAAGTCATATTTTTCTTGTTATTGGTAGGTACTGTTCTTGTTCTTTTGGGCGGCTGTGCGGCTTCAAAGAAGGAAACCAAACCAGCTGAACCTGCGGATAAAGCTGCTGAAATGGACGAAAGCTTTGATCCGGTTGCTTTGGATGACAAAGATATCTCTTTTAAAGAAGATAAACCACAACCTATTCCCACTGAAACAAACTTTGTGCCCGATCAGGATAAGCCTGAGGAAGCAGTAAATAAAAAAGTGGATGGATTTAGGGTACAGTTATTTTCAAGTAAAGAAATTGAAAATGCAAATAAGGCGAAGTTTATTGCCAGTGAACAATTTGATGATTTAGATTCAAAAATCTATTTAGAATTTGACTCTCCTTTATATAAGGTACGACTTGGGGATTTTCAGAGTCGGGATGAAGCTGAAAGAGTAAGAGAAGTTGTGCAATCCAGGGGCTATCCCAAAGCATGGATTGTGAAAACCAGGGTGTGGAGTAATCCGGAATTATTTGCGCCTTCAGACACCACCGAAGCTGACCTCCCCGATATCTTAAATTAGTTAAACTGTTTTTGGAGGATTGTATGTCCGGCCATTCGAAATGGGCAAATATAAAGTATAAGAAAGAACGGCAGGATGCTGCCCGTGGTAAAATTTTTAACAAAATAATAAAAGAAATTACCATTGCTGCCCGCGATGCCGGCGGTGATCCGGAAACCAATCCACGGCTCCGAACTGCCATTCAAAATGCAAAATCGGCAAATATGCCAATGAAAAACATTGAAAATGCTATTCGGAAGGGTACCGGAGAGCTTCCTGGTGTGGTTTATGAAGAAGCAACATTTGAAGGATATGCACCGGGCGGAGCGGCATTATATATTACCACTACAACTGACAATCGAAATCGAACCGTATCGGAAATCCGTCATCTGTTGAATAAATATGGGGGAAATTTAGGTGAATCCGGTAGTGTAAGTTGGGTCTTTGAGAAAAAAGGGGTGATTCGGGTAAAAAGAGAAAATTATGATGAAGAAGAGTTGATGCTGACGGCGATTGATGCAGGAGCAGATGATTTAAAAGCGGAAGATGAGTTTTTCGAAATTTATACGCAATTTGAGGATTTGCACAATGTGAGAACTGCGTTGGAAGATGAGGGTATATCGATAGAGAATGCTGAGTTGACCATGGTACCGCAAAACTTCATTAAAGTTGAGGGCAAAGAAGCCGAAAAAACTTTAAAATTAATGGAAGCCCTTGAAGAGCATGACGATGTTCAGGATGTATATGCGAACTTCGATATTGATGATGAAGTTCTGGAAAGTATGGAATGAAAGTGAGTGAGAACTAATTGAGGATTATGGGCATTGACCCGGGACTAAGTACTACGGGCTATGGAGTTATTGAAGTTAAAAATCAAATTTTATCCTGTGTGCATTACGGTAGTAAGCAGTCAACTTCAAAAATACCACTTCCTGAAAAACTTTTGGCAATACATTTAGAAATCAAGCGAGTTATCGATTTATATCAACCCGAATTTTGCGCGATAGAAAATATATATTATCATCAAAACAAAAGAACTGCAATTGTAATGGGTCATGCCCGGGCAGTAGCCATGTTGGCTGCGGTACAAAATAAAATGAATATCTTTGAATATTCTCCCAGAGAAGTTAAGATGTCTATTGTCGGATCAGGCGGCGCTTCCAAATCACAAGTTCAAGCCATGGTGAAAAATTTACTGCATATGTCAGAAATACCCAGCCCGGACGATGCGGCGGACGCACTGGCAGTGGCATTGTGTCATCATCACAGAATGAAATTTCAACAACTGACCCGTCAAAATACCTGAAGTTGCTCATATGACGATTAAATTCATTAATTCAGGAGAATATTACCAAAAAATCATGAAATTGAATCCATCGGTTGCATTCTGCAAAATATCCCTTAAATTATTATTGTCTCGATTGATTTTAATCTAATGATATGATAGAACGAATTAGTGGTCAACTCCTGCAAAAATCGCCCACATTCTGCATTATTGATTGCCACGGTGTTGGAATTGGCTTATTTATTAGTGTGAACACCTTTCAAAAGTTGGGAGATGAAAACACAGAGGCAAAATTGCTTACCCATCTTCATGTGCGGGAAGATGCTATGCAACTTTATGGATTTGGTGATGCCGATGAGCGGGAGATGTTCCGGCAGCTCAATAGTGTAAGTGGTATCGGGCCGCGTTTAGCATTAACGATATTGTCCGGACGTACCGTTCAGGAATTAGTTCAGGCAATTACCATGGAAGATTACCAGTATTTGGTCAAGATACCCGGTGTTGGTAAAAAAACAGCTCAGCGTGTCGTATTGGAGTTAAAAGAAAAGGTTGGAGTACCGGCAGATGTGGAAGAAGCGGGAATAATTTCCGGGTCTACTGTCAAAGTTCAGGGAGTGGCAAACGAAGCAATTTTGGCGCTGGTAACGCTGGGTTATCGGCAAAATGAAGCAAAAAAGGCAATCGATAAAGTGGTACAAAAAAATTCACATGAGTTGCCATTGGAAGTTTTGATTAAATTAGCTTTAAAGGAAATCTGAACTGATGGATAGAGATGTTATCAATCCGCGTCCTTTAAGTGACGAACAAGAATTTGATCTGAGTTTACGCCCCAAAAATTTTACGGATTTTGTCGGGCAGGAAAAAGTCATTGAAAATCTGAAAATTTATATTGAGGCGGCTAAACAGCGCAGCGAAGCCCTTGATCATGTGTTATTGTATGGTCCACCGGGACTGGGGAAAACGACTTTGGCGCATATCATTGCTAATGAACTTTCGGTTGATATAAAAACGACCTCCGGTCCGGTTTTGGATAAAGCCGGGGATCTGGCAGGGCTGCTGACCAATTTAAAAGAACGCGATGTTTTATTTATCGATGAAATCCATCGGCTGAATAATGTGGTGGAGGAATACCTCTATTCTGCAATGGAAGATTACAGGCTGGATATCGTGATAGACCGCGGGCCCAATGCGCGCAGTATTCAAATTGATTTGCCAAAATTTACACTGATTGGCGCGACAACCAGGGCAGGTTTATTAACTTCTCCCATGCGTGCCAGGTTTGGTGTGGTTTCCCGTCTGGACTATTATAATCCAACGGAATTAAATCAGATTGTCAAACGATCTTCCA
>CAZVKP010000397.1:0-3878 GCA_964627635.1 uncultured Calditrichaceae bacterium
AAATGCATTACAGGGAATCGGGGTATTCCAACTCATTTTCAGCCGCTATATTTTAGCCTTAACACTACTCACCATCATTCTCTGGCGAAAACGGCACTATCTCTATATTGCCAGACGCGATCGAAAACAATTCATCTTATTGACGCTGCTGGAACCGGTGGGATATTTTATCCTGGAAACCAGTGGCGTTCAATTTACAACACCATCCAATGTCTCGCTGATTGTGGCAACCATTCCGGTTTTTTCTACCATTTTTGCTGTTATCATACTCAAGGAAAAATCTCCCTGGCTGGCAAATGTGGGCGTAGTTCTTTCAATTGTTGGTGTTTACCTGATTGTCTCAGTTCAGTCCGAAAGCGCTTTAGCACCTCATCCAATGCTGGGTAATATCTTTACCCTGGGTGCAGCTATCTCCGCAGGAATCTATACAGTAATCTGTCGCAGACTTGCCCGGACTTACTCGCCCGTCACTATCACTTATTACCAAACTGTGATCGCCACATTGACATTTTTTCCACTGGCGGTCATTCAAACCCTTATGCGCACTCATACAGAAGTGGACTGGTTTATTATGTTGAATATCCTCTATTTATCATTCGGATGCTCGGTGGGCGCATATTTCATTCTGAATTACACCTTGAGTCGATTACATTCCACCCAGGTGGCTATATTTGCCAACCTGATTCCCATCATCACCATTTTAGCTTCCTGGATGATTTACGGAGAATTACTCCAACCCTTGCAGATGCTCGGAGCATTGTTGATTGTAATTGGAATTTATCTCACTTATTTTCGGTTTGGGAAACAACCTTCAACAGTGCCCTCAGAAGAAGTGACAAGAACAGGCACGATTGAAAAATAAAGTGCCGGATTAGCGGGCAAATAATGACTTAATCGGGCACCGTATCTCTCTAATCAAAATTTTATAGAGCTAACGTTTTTTTCAATTGGTAATCCTTGTCTCCCATTTCAACGGTGCCGCAATGAACACGCGGATCGTGTTCAAAAAATACCAACCACTCTTCATCCACAATTTTAGGTAACAAATCTCGTTTTTCGTTAATAGTGGCTACCGGCTCCAAATCGTATGCCATGACCCAGGGTAACGGGATGTGTGCGGTCATGGGAATTAAATCCGCTGCATGAAGCAGTTTTTTATCTTCTCCCGAGATTAACACCAATTGTTGGGCATAGGTGTGTCCATCCGAAAGTAACAATTCAACACCATCAAACAGTTTCTGAGGTCCATCCAATAATTGCAGTTGGTCTGATTTGGTTAGCAGTTCAAAATTCTCTTTCAGATAGCTGGCACGGTCTTTTTCAAATCCTTTCTGCGCCCATTCCAATTGCCTTTTTTGAACGTAATGTGTGGCATTGGGAAACTGAAGTTTCACTTCCCCGGAATCATCGTAATAGGTTGCGCCCCCCACATGATCGAAATGCAGGTGGGTGAGAATGACATCGGTGACATCCTCAGGCTGCACATTGTGTTGTGCCAGAGAACCGAGCAGGGAATGTTCCGAATGATCGATGTCATATATTTTTTCGAATTTTTCAGTGGATTTCCGCCCAATACCGGTATCGATGAGAATCACACGCCCGTCTCCGATAAGTAACATCACATTTAACGCCATGTAAATTCGGTTTTTGTCATCCGGCGGATTTTCCTTTTGCCACAATACCCGCGGCACCACACCAAACATGGCGCCACCATCCAGCCGGTAACGTCCCGAGTCTATAAATTGAACATCATATTTTCCGATTTCCATGAATCCTCCTTTAAGCACAACAAATTATAATCGAGTTCAATATTTGATTTTAAAATAACCATACTTCGGAGCAGAAATCAAGTGATTCGGATGAGTAAATAAATGGCGCCGATAATTGTAGAATTCAATAGATAGGAGCTCATTCTGACTAAATGATGAGAAATGAATTGAGCTTAATTGTTGAATTCTCTGAATGTACCCAAAAAGAGACTGTTCCCAACCACTATTCGCACTTTTCTTATGAATTTTTTATGAATGCGTGATATTTTTGTGATATCCAATCGCCATCATTCAATAAAAATTAAGGTGAAATAAATGGATTCATTTTCCTTAGCCGTTCAATTCACCCTATTAATATTTATGGGAATTTTGCTTCTCATGATTGTGATGCTACCCTACTGGCCGTTGCTTTTAGTGCCTGAGGTTGGATTCTTTGAATATCATCCGGTCAAAAAACCTGTCCGGACTTAATAGGGACAGATTTTCCAAATCAGCGGTCTTTGATATATGAAGACTACAAAATTTAGTAATTCAATATAAGTTCAACGGCTGCCACAGAACATTATCGTGGACGGGACAAAGTTACTTCATCAAAATCATTCGTTTCACCGAGACGAATTGATCAGTGACAAATCTGTAAAAATAGGTTCCACTCGCCAAATTGGTGCCGTTAAATTGAATGGTATAATTACCCGCAGCCTGTTTTTCGTTAACAAGCTCTGCCACTTCATTTCCTAATAAATCGTAAACTTTCAGACTCACATTTGTCCGTTGGGGAATAGAATATTGAATCGTTGTCAACGGATTAAAGGGATTCGGATAATTCTGTTTTAAAGAAAACTTGGTGGGAAATGGTTTGCTGTTTTCAATTTTTGTCACTTTCTGCTCGGAGCGAAACAAGCCATGATTTGCGGTTCCCGCCAATAAGTGACCATCCTGAGTGAATGTCAATTCAATGATGTTTTTACCGGATAAACCAACCGGTTGCCAGGTCCCGCCGGCATCATCGGAATAGAAGACGCCATAATAAAAAGTCCCTGCATATAAAACACTATCCGAAACAGCAGCAATAGAGAGCACGGTTCTGGGATAGAGATGAGCCGATTCCCAGCTCGTGCCATTATCTGCCGAACGGATCAATCCATGAGACTCCCCGGCGTAAAAGAGTCCCCCATCTGTCGCTATCAATCTGAATATTTCGAAATGGGGTGGATACCTGAAAATTTCTTCCCATTTTGATGCAGATGCATTCCATTTATATAAAAATTCGCTCTGTATTATGCCGCCGCCATCCGTTACTGCATAAACCGTATCCCCCTGATCGGAAGTAAAATCTTTCACCAGATCTCCACCCATTAATCCACTATCGATTTCGGTCCAGGTATTTGCAGCACTTTCAGACATAAAGATACTGCCCGGAATACCAACTGCACTGTCCGAGGCACCGATAAATATCTGGTCATCAGCATCAATGATCATGGTTCTCACAAGTTTGAGATTGAGGCCATTGTTTCTTTTCTCCCATGAAGCGCCGTTATCGTCCGAATAAAAGATACCCCCAAATGTGCCGGCAAACAATTCGTCATTGGAGTTAAGGGCAATGACATTCACATTTTTGCCGGCTAATCCGTTATTGACAGCATTCCAGGATTTGCCCATCTCATCAGACCGATAGACTCCATCGTAGGTCCCGGCATACAACATACCTTGTGAATTTGTCACAATTGAATTGACCGCAATGCTGTCGAAGTTGCCGACTTCCTGCCAGGTGGGTGTTTGGGAGATACCATTAATGGAGGAGCTTATAATTAAAACGAATAAATTTAATAATACAAAATCAATTGAATACTTTATCATAAATGTCACACCCTTATCTTGTTAAATTTTTTAATTACGCAGGGTTGGGTAAAATTGTTACAATGACTCACGCTTAAATGCATCTCAGGATTACAGGGATAAGTTTAAAAAGGGATACAGAGGGTAAATTTTAAGACAACGTAGGTCGGGAAGTTTTATCTTGGATGATAAAATTCCCGACTTAATTTGAATATATTTCAACCTTTAATAACACCGGACGATTAAATTGTGATTGAAAATTTTACATTTAAA
>CAZVKP010000398.1:0-3874 GCA_964627635.1 uncultured Calditrichaceae bacterium
GCCATATTAATATTAAAAGTAACCGGCATATTCTTTTCTATAACACCCTCTGGCGGCACACTGGCAAAGAACTGCCGATCAAATCCGAAATCCCCCTGGGGCGATTGTTGTGCCTGATCTTTATAGGTGAAAGTTCGGTTTCCGCCACCGGTAACTGCGGGTTCTTCCCAACCATTATCTAAAGACAATTCGGGAATATAATTGGCGCTATTGGTATCCACACGCGAAGAATCCCAAACAATAAAGTATTTATAATTCACCACAGTACCAGGAATCATATTAAACGGCTCAACGGCAGTCCATTCCACAAGCAGAGAATTAAAGTTCATATCAATAAAGTCATCCGGACGGCTCCACCCTTTCGCTCCGATCACTTTAATTTCATCCAGCGAGCGATCGAAAAGGCCGATATTGTTCAGAGCTTCAGTGCTGGCCCGGAATGTAACATTACTCTCAACCGGAGTTTCACCAACCGGTGCTGTGTTATTGAAATAGACCCAGTGAAGCGTAGTGTCCATTGTATTATTCACTAAATTTGTGGTGTAGATATAAGTCCGATTCCCATCTACATTATCAGGATTTACACTGCCTTCCCAATCAATTCCACCGTCATTCTCAATAAAAAATTTATATTGTTGCTCAGACCCAATTGTGATGGAATCTATAGGAATATATGCTGCACCTGACCAAAAGGTACTATCAAGACTATTGGGTTCCAGTGACAACTCCACTTCGGTTGTTCCCCAATCTATCTGTCCTCCTGAAGTCGAAGGATCACCACGGACACCAACCGGACCATTTACATCCGGATCAAAATTATCAGCTTCCATTATACCGCCAAGATTTACTCTAAAATAAACCGCAACTGAGTCTGCCTTTTCTTCAAAAGGTCTCCAGAATTGGTCGGTACTCTCACCCAAATCAGTGTGATAATACTCCAAATCTACCACCGTATCAGCATTACCTGCTACGAAAAAACGAGTATCCCCCGCCCGAGGATCATTGGGATTTGGATTGAACGTACCTTCCCATCCACCACCAGGTTCTGTACCAGTCGTATCACTATGAGCTGTCCAATACTTATAGCGAAGTGTATCTCCTGAATTCATTTGAAACGTTATGGACCAGTAATCACCGCCTACATTATCCATAATCAATGTTGAATTTTGATCCCAGGTAATTTGATTTCCATCCGGAAAATCGAAAGGTGATACCCAGCCATTCGCAGCACCCCGAACCTGAACAAAACCATCTTCGCTCAGGGTATCCTTATTCGTGGCTGTATTCAATCTCAGGGTAACATCCACAGCATCTTGACTTTGGACAGAGAAAGCCATTCCGAGAAATAACACTAAAACTAAACTAAAATAAAAATACTTGGAAAAAAATTTGTACATAAATCCTCCTTTTAATTAAAATTCAGTTAATTACAACATCATAATGTTTTATCTTCTTTCACCACCTCCTTTCTGATAACGCATTATTTTAAAATGATAAAGCCAGTGAAAATCTATTCACACCACCTAAATGTTCAAAATCCTGATAGGCATATCCACCGGAAAATTTAAGGCCGCCTTGTAAACCAACATTAATGCCGGTTCCCAAAGTGAGCCCCTTTTCGCGGTCCTCCAAAAATAAGTCGTTAAAGCCGCCGCGTAAAACAATTGTTTCATCGAACAGGGCATATTCAGCACCAACATTTACACTTTGACTGTTGTCATTGGGATTTAATCCATCCACTGCAACCGTGAACCGATTAAAATCACTCTGCAACACATCCCAGGAAAGCCCTACCCGCATGATAAGCGGCATTTCAAATTCGTCCGTCTTCAAGCGGCCGGTAACACTCTGATTATTCCCCTCAATTTCGGGCGCAATATCCACACGCACATTTAAATCCTCTCCGTCCATTTGCATTTTATTCCCGAAGTTCGACACACTGAATCCCAAGCGTATGCCCGAAAACGGGGTATCATAGATTGTCCCAACATCGAATGCAATCCCGGTTGCAGAGGAGTTAAATATTTTTTCATTAATATACTTAAAAGTGCCACCGATGGAAAAGCGTTCGGTAAGATTCCGGCTGTAGGAGATGCCCAGGGCAATACTATTTGCTGTAAACGTTTCGCCGGTCCCTTCCGGACTATTGGGCGTGGTAACGTCCATATCTTCAGTGCTGAGTGACGTGACATTCACACCAATTGTTCCAAACGCCCGGAGCGGTAAAACCACTCCCACAAAATTAAAATCAAGTCCGGGTAACCAGGGAGAATGGTCCACAACCAGCGCATAACTGTTTATCCGGGCAAGACCACCTGGATTCCAAAACATTGCACTGGGGTCATCAGCAATTGATACATAAGCTCCACCCATTGCAGTACCCCGTGCACCAACCGGTATTCTCAAGAACGGTGCAGCAGAAGTTCCCACTTTCTGTACATCCTGCGCAAAACTGACTGATGTCATGAGTAGAATTAACGTAAACAAAATAACTGCGCTTGCTTTACTTGTCGGATTACATATTCTTTTTTTCATATCTGTCATATTTTTTTGGTTTTACTTTATGATTGCAAATGTTCCGGTTTTTTCACCCACACCAGGGGCTTCCAAATGATACACATAAACCCCGTAAGATATCTCCAGATTGTCCTTGCTTAATACATCCCAAATGGCCGTACCATTATCCAAAGTACTCCTATGTTCTATTTTATCTATCAACACGCCATTCACATTAAAAATCCGGATGGTGCATTTTTTTGGCAAATTTACAAAGTGGATTTCCCGGGGACCACGACCGCTGGCGAACGGATTGCGAGGTTCCCAGCGCTCTGCAGCAATATAAGGATTTGGAACTACCCGGATTTTATCCAGCTCATCTTTCGCCAACTCTTTGGATTCCTCCGGTTGTTTCATTTTAAACCGATACACATCCCGGGATAAAAACGGTTTTGTCAGAACAATATCAAGCGTATCGCCGGGCTGGGGATTTCTGCCATCACTTGGAATTAAATTTAATGTGACCTGCCAGGTATAAACTAAATCCCCTTCATCATTAGGCTCCAGCAACAATATTGTATCGGTTTGGTCCGCATTTGTGGTATCGATGGTAAAACGACCGTCCGAACCGTGAATCTCTGCGAATGCAAACTCTACCGGAACATCCTGAGAAACATTGGTAATTTTAAAATTGACTTCTTTTGAAGGAAGCTGGAAAAAAGAGATTGAAGTATCTTTGGAAGTAGATATTCCAACATCGCCGAAAACCAATTGATAGTCATTGGGACTTTGTTCGCCGGTTATGGATAAGAAACTTACCTGACTGAATTGGAAGTCAAACACATTATCATTACTCCACTCCGAAAGTTCCCGATTCAGACTTACCTTTTCTTCATTTACAAATTTTAATCGAAAACCGTCAACTAATTTTACTTCATCACCTTCATTAAAATTGGTGCTCTTTTCAATTTCAACCTTATTTTCGGTCACATCAGTCAGAGTGAAATTTTTGGTTTTTAGTTCGTTGGTTACTTCTTTTATAATTAAGGTATCCTCAAAGGTAATTTCATATTCGTGTCCGTCCTGAATAATGTCGGGGTCCACAATATCGAAACTGACTTCACCGCTGGAGGAACCACTCACATGCTCAAAGTTTGCCACTTCTGCTGGCAGGTAACCCGCTATGGGTGCCCGCGGTCTTATTACCATCACATTTGGTCCGGTTTCCACGTCCCCCTGTGGATCTACATTAACTTGAATAGGCGTCTCGGTGGGGGGTATGTTGCCCTGTGCAAAACCGAAATCATACGCTGTTACCGCATAAAAATACCGTTGCCCGTTCACCACAGTAGAGTCAACAAAGCTGTGTTTTAAACCG
>CAZVKP010000399.1:0-3869 GCA_964627635.1 uncultured Calditrichaceae bacterium
CAAATATGGTAGTGCTGGGAGCTTTTGTTGGCTACACAAACAGTCTCAATAAAGAAACAGTTAAAGAAACCCTTAAAACCATCATTTCCAGGAAACGGCTAATTGATATCAATACTCAGGCAGTGGAAAAAGGATTTGAGTTCGGTAAAAAATTAAGAGAACTCCAGGCGCAAGAGGCTAATTGATATAAAAATGTCTGTTGTAATGACTTAACCGGCGGGAAAATGTTCTATAAATTTCCCGCCGGTTTTTTTTACGGGCATTTTTTCAAGTTCAAGACTCGTGTCGGATGGTGATGCCTGTTTATTACAGGAACACTACAAGTACTCGACAATACAGGAACAATTTAAAACGAAAACTAAAAAAACAAGTCATAATGTTCTTTAGTGCTCCATCTATTCCTGATTAAACTTATCCTTGTAATCTTGCCTTTATCCCTGTCTTTCACTTTTTTAATGTTGATATAATTTACACTCATTAGTTTGATTGTATAAAATTTTGACAGAAATCATAGTGAATCTATTAACATATTTTGCAACTTTACAACAAAAACACCTTTACCTATGATCTTTTTAATAACATCAGCTTCTCTGAGCGGAAACTTCACTTATCTTTAAATCTATTATCTTCGCCGAGTATAAAATTTTTTACTTTGTTATTACTTTTCCATCTATATTATTATCAATACTTTATGCATACATTGATTTTTAAATTAGTGCGATTTATGAGCAATTTGCCAATCAATTTATTAACAAAAATATTTTTTAATTGATTTTCTTGATTTTTATTTTATATTAAGCACAGCTTGATAATTTAGTAACAAGTAGAATGGGAATAAATTAATTTAGTGATCGGATGAAGAAACTCAAAAATACTAGTTATATAAAAATTCGCTTGCTCAATATAACTCACTCCGGATCCGAGCATTGGCTCAAACGACTGTTCATTCTCTTTAGAAAAACATATCTTAAAGATGACTTATCTCTCACTATCCAACAGTTGACTACTGTTGAAAATCTTGATTATTTCCTTCAGATGCAGATTGCTTTGCCTGGTATTTCGCCGACACTGGAAAAAAGCAAGCATTTAAATGCCAGAAATAAATCTTTTTTAAAGAAGTGGAAATATTGCAATAAAATATAGATAGATGTTTTTATAGCCGGTAATACCGGTTTACTTTTTGCTAAATTTTGTGAATTAAAGAACAATTACTTTTCAGTGAAAAGTAATTTTAACTATTGTTCTACTCTTTCCCGTTCTCTTATTGAAATGTAAGCGACCGGGCGGAGCTGTGCTTTAATATTTGATGTGAGTCGCTTTTTCGACAATTTTTAAATTTCAATATTCTGAGGGATCAATGTATCGGATTTCTAAAGAGCATTTTTTGCAAGGTTTGTCTCAACTGAATGAATCGTATCGGCTTTTTATACCGGACTCGGATGACCAGAAATTTCAATTCAAACAGGTTCCCAAGAAGTCATGGAAGAATGAATTCTGGCACTTTCCGTCGATTCGTTCGCCTCAACCGATGAAAAGCATTTTTTATCCACCTATAGAAAAAGTCGCAGAATATCCGGAATCCTCGGATCTCACAGAACGTCTACAACCCACCGTAATCATCGGACCCAAGGCTTGCGATATTCACGCATTAAGCATTATCGATCAGGTTTATGCCAAAGGTGAATATCCGGATCCATTTTATACGAAAGCTCGCGATGAATATTTTATTATCTCTACGGATTGCCTGGAAGCCGGAGAATTTTGTTATTGTACTTTAATGAATTGTCAACCCTACCCCAAAGCAGATTTTGATCTGAATTTATCGAAAGTGAACGATGTATTCTTAGTCGAGATTGGCAGCGATAAAGGAAAGGAATTGTTTGAAAATTATTTTTCCGGTTATACAGAGGCACCGGATTCTGTGATTCTGGAAAGAGAAAAATTTCGAGAACAGTTAACTGAAAATGTCCAAAAACAAAATGAAAAATTTCAATATCACCAATCGCATCAAGACGCTATAGAAAAACATTTGAACACTGAAGTTTGGGAAGATCTCGGAAAAACTTGTGTGGAATGTGGTATTTGCACACAGATATGTCCCACATGTCACTGTTTTTTAATGTATGATCAAAAAAATGAAAAACAATTTGAACGCGTTAAAGTCTGGGATTCCTGTTTTTATGCAGGATACTCCAGAATGGCAGGGGGGCTGACGCCGCGCTGGAAACTGTCTGAACGCTTTAAAAACCGTTTCTATCATAAATTTGATTCGTTTGTTACCAATTTTGATGTGGAAGCCTGTACCGGCTGCGGCCGATGCGTTGAAGGTTGCATGGGAAACATCGATCTTAGGGAAGTCCTGTTTGAACTCGAGAAACGGGTCGTATTGAAGGCACCCACGGATATCTCCTGACTTTATTACCAATCAAATAAAAGAGATTTAAGTCCATGGAAAATATTTATCAACCGATTGAGACGAAAATTTTAGAGGTTATTACTGAGACACCGACCATTAAAACATTGGTTTTAAAACCGCCTCAGCCAATTCCTTTTAAAGCCGGGCAGTTCATGCAACTTACAGTGCCGGGAGAAGGCGAGGCGCCATTTACGCCATCTTCTTCCCCATACCAAACAGATAAAATGGAAATTACTATTCTCAAAGCTGGCCGTGTCACAGAAATCGTTCATAAGCTCCAGGCCGGTGATATGGTTGGATTAAGAGGACCGTTCGGCGAAGGTTTTCCATTAGATAAATTGGCAGGCAAAGAAATATTGGTCGTTGGTGGTGGTGTGGGCTTAGCGCCTCTCCGTGCTTTGCTTTATAGCTTGTTTCATGATTTGGATCAATATAAACGAGTGTCTATAAAATACGGTGCCCGGAACCCCTCGGAATTGAGTTTTAGACGACAATACGATGAATGGAAAAAACTTCCCAATGTGGATATGGATGTCACCGTTGATCGTGCAAACGGACAATGGAACGGAAAAGTGGGATTAGTGACCGAACTACTTGAAGATACCGGAATCGATTTTAAAAATTCCTTCGCACTCTCCTGCGGACCCGAAATTATGTTAAAGTTTGTAACCCTTAAATTGTTGGATGTGGGATTTAAACCGCAACAAATATATTTATCAATGAACCGAAGAATGAGTTGCGGAATGGGAATTTGCGGACGCTGTAATATCGGTCCTTATTACCTCTGTAAAGATGGTCCGGATATGAATTATGCAGAAATTCAGAAATACCCGGATGTTTTTGGTTAATCATTGAAAATTTGTATTTCCAATTAATTGCAATTAACAAACTTAAAGTTTAAAGATAGAGAAAAGTTAAGGTATCTCTAATGAAGCATCCTTATCAGGTTACATGTCCGTTTTGCGCTGTGGGTTGTCGGTTCAAAATTTTAAAAGGAATGGATGAAGTGGTATTTTCTTCCAGAACCCAGGATGTGTTAGATTTTGATTATGAAAACCCGGTAAATGAAGGTGCGCTGTGCCCGCGGGGACATTTTGCATACGAACTGCTCTCGCACCCACAAAGGTTGGGACAATCCTATTATCGTACAAATGGAAAACTTGAAGCAAAAATCCCCAGTGTCATATTAAAAAATATTACCGAGAAAATGGCAGCATCATCTACAAAGCCACCGTTAGCCATTTTTATCGATCCAATGCTATCACTTCATGATATTCGTGCAATTCTTGACTTTGCTTCAAAAAATAATATACAGGCGATCGATATAATGATGCCTGCAGACAGACATTTATTTCGCGGAATGTTAGATAACCCATTTATTTATAAAGCCTGCGATGATACTCGCATCCTAAAAAAATTAAATCAAATTTGCTGTGTGGGAGATGTATTCAGC
>CAZVKP010000400.1:0-3868 GCA_964627635.1 uncultured Calditrichaceae bacterium
TATATTATTTGTAAACGTTTTTCCATTTCTTTCAATCGTGAATTCCAAGGGCTTATCGGGATTTTCTCGCACAATTTCGGTCATCCCATCCCAGCTTTCGATTTGATTTCCAGCAATACTGACGATTCTATCCCCTCGCTGCAGTCCGGCTTTACTGGCGGGAGATTCTGCCATGATCTCCCCAACTTTTGCTGGGAGTCTTGGGAAAATACCAAGTTGATCCGAATTTTTCTTATTCAGTATGTCTTCACTAAAAACAATTTGTTTGGTGTGTCCGTCTCTATTGATAGTAAATATAATTTTTTGACCTAAATTCCCCAAATACTGATCCCTGACATCATTCCAATTTTGGACATTGTTGTTGTTAATTTCTATAATTTTATCCCCAACCTGGAAGTCGGAATTGTGGAAGATACCCTCTTCTGCAATGTATCCGATTGTTGTACTGGGAATGAGAGGTTCCCCTTGTATGGCAAGTAAACCACTAATGAGAATCCACGCCAGGATCATATTCATTGTAACACCGCCAACAAGAATGAGTATTTTTTGCCACCATTTTTTGGAAGCAAATTCATGAGGGGCACCGGTCAATTGAGCATTATCCATGCTTTCATCAATTACACCGCTCATTTTAACATATCCGCCAAATGGAATGGCGGATATGCAGTAATCCGTATCGCCTATTTGCTTACCAATGAGGCGTGGCGGAAAGCCGATGGAGAAACGCTCAACCCGCACACCGAAAAGTTTGGCAAATAAAAAATGTCCGAGTTCGTGAAAAAATACCAGGATGCTTAATACAAAAATAATAGCAATTATGTAAATCATTTGTTGTCCTTTGTTCCTTCGGTTTTTTTTACAATTCGCCCTTATTAGATGTTTTTATTGAGATTTTGTTTCATTTTTGAATTATTTGATTTTGTTTGCAAATTCCTTAGCCCATTTTTCCAGTTCTAAAATGTAATCTAAACTGTATTCGACCTCGGTATTGTGGGACTTTAGTGTTTTTTCGATGATTTTAGGAATGTCAACAAATTTGATCTCTTCTTTTAAAAAACGGTTAACTGCCGTATCATTAGCAGCGTTCATCACTGCTGGCGCTGTTCCACCTGTTTTCAAAACCTCATAAGCAATTTCCAGACAGGGAAAGCGATTTAAATCGGGAGACTCAAATGTCAGCTCCTTCAAGTTCTCAAATGAAATCGATTGCACCTCAAGGGGAAGCCGCTGCGGATAAGTGAGTGCATATTGAATAGGAATTCGCATGTCGGGTATTCCAAGTTGGGCTTTAATGGAGCCGTCACAAAATTCCACCATCGAGTGAATAATACTTTGTGGGTGAATAACCACTTGTAATTGGTTAAGCTCAACCCCATAGAGCCAGTATGCTTCAATTACCTCCAAACCCTTGTTCATAAGTGTTGCTGAATCAATGGTAATCTTTGCTCCCATTTGCCAATTGGGATGTTTTAGTGCTTGTTTAACAGTCGCTTTTTGCAATTTATCCTGAGTCCATTCTCTAAACGGGCCGCCACTTCCGGTTAAAACAATTTTTTTTATATCGTTTGTATCTTCTCCCATCAAACATTGCCAAATAGCACTATGTTCACTATCGATTGGAAGAATGCGGATATTTTGTGTTTTTGCCTGCTCCATGATCAGTTTTCCTGCCATGACCAGTGTTTCTTTGTTGGCTAAAGCCACGTTTTTTCCGGCCGATATTGCATAATATGTTGGCAATAAACCAACCCCCCCTACCAATCCGTTTAACACCAGATCAACGGACACATCATTCACAATTTCCGATATGCCTTCTAAACCAAAAAGAACCTGGCACTGCCCGGAAGATCTTTGCAAAAACACTTTATGAGCTTCCGGATTAGTAATCACCACTCCCTTGGGTTTAAATTCCTTTACCTGAGCCGCCAGCTTTTCAATATTGCTGTTAGCAGTTAAGTATAAAGCCTTAAAATATTCCGAGTGTTGTCGGATGACATCTAAACTGTTTTCACCAATAGATCCGGTGCTTCCGAGAATGGCAATGTTTTTGGGTGTTTCTTTTACTGTCATTGTGGATTGTTGATTAACTCCATCCGCATTTTCTGTAAGTTTAAACTGCTTGTGTTTCCCATATTTGGAATTCTTGATTTGCTGAAATTTGGTTTAAATCGTTATTTAATCCCCGGTTCTCTGATAATGGAATGAAGCGGATTTCAAATAATTTTTTAAATTGACTCTCTATGGATTCTGCAAGCATATCCGCCGATATATTCTCTGAGTATTGCTGAAGATAGCAGGTATGTTGTTGAATATACTTTCTCAATTTTTCTTTTTTCTGCTCGTTTATATTTAAATAATCGACCATTTGTTCATGAAATGCTCCTATCAAGAGTGAACCATGCTGAAGTATTGAGTGTTCATAGACTCGCTGGGCACTACCAATCAGCTTTTTACCATTAATTTCAACTTCGTAACGAGCAGAAGTGCCAAAACATACAGCAGCCTGATCTGTCTTGTAATAATTGCGAAAATCCGCTTGAGTGGCTTGAAATTCCGCAGGAATGTTTAGGTCTTGAAGCGCAGCCACAAATGGTTGATGAATTAAACGGTAAACACTGGATACATCCAAATCATGAAATGGATAAACCACACTGTAGGTCAACTCCTCTGCATGCAGAATTGCTCTGCCCCCGGTTGGTCTTCGTACAACATCGATGTGGTGTTGTTGACAAAGGTCGGAATTAATTTCCTTCTCATTTTGATGATAGCCTAAAGAAATACAGTAGGGATTCCAGGTGAAAAAACGCAGGATTGGCTGTTGGAGTTTTTTGCTCATTTCTCTGGCTAACCAATGATCGGCAGTCATGTTATAAATGCCTTTATTTGAATTGCAGTGCCAGATGAGCCAGTCCTTGAATTTGAAGCTATCCACGTATTAAACCTCTTTCGCTCCCCTCAATAAAATTAACGATTTTTTGAATTTCATTTATGGGTTGTAATTTATCTTTAATGGTCTGGAGGGCCTCTTTCATGGTGAAGTTAGATCTAAAGATGAGCTTATAAGCACGTTTAATTTCCATAATGGCTTCTTTCGAAAAACCTTTGCGGGACAATCCGATATGGTTTGTACCTCCATATCGAAGGGGTTCACCCATTGCCAGGATAAACGGCGGTACATCTTTTGGCACTCTCAATCCTCCACCGATAAATGCGTGTTCTCCAATTTTAACAAATTGATGTATCGCGGTTAAGCCACCAACAGTTGCATGAGAATGGATTTCCACATGACCACCCATATTGACTGCGTTGGCTACAATAACATTATCCTTAATTATGCAATCGTGAGCGATATGGGCATATGTCATTAAAAAACAATTTTTTCCAATAACAGTTTTATAATGGTAGGTTGTGCCGCGGTTTAAGGTGGCAAATTCCCTAATGGTTGTGCCATCTCCAATTTCGAGATAGGTTTTTTCTCCGGCATATTTTAAATCCTGTGGTGGATTTCCCAAAATTGCATAATGTCCGATACGGCAATTTTTTCCTATTCTAGTCCCGGAATCAATTAATGTACCCATACCAATTTGAGTTTTATCCCCGATTACGACGTCATCTTTAATTTGAGTATTTGGTCCCACTTCCACATTTTCTCCAAGTTCCGCCCCTTTCGCAATCATAGCAGTGGGATGGATATTAACCACATTGTCCTCCTAAATTTGATTAAAGATTACGGTCTCTGATTGCTGCCATCATTTCTGCTTCCGCTACTAATTCGCCATTTACAAATGCTTTGCCTTGCATTTTTACACTATTACTTCGCCTCTTGAGGAGCTCTAATTCAAAAATAAGCTGTGCACCCGGCACGACC
>CAZVKP010000401.1:0-3856 GCA_964627635.1 uncultured Calditrichaceae bacterium
GATCTTTTAGAAATGAAAACCTAAAATGTGGGTCATGCATTGCACAAAACAGGAAATAAGCGGAAATATAAGTTGAAGAATTTAAATAGATAGCCTGCCTACCAGTTCCAGCAGACAGGCTTAAAAAACCATCATAATCAACTTAATAAAATTTTTGATAACGCTATCAAGTAAAAATCACTTCACCGCCTGCGGCGATTTCATAAAACTTGCCCACATTAATAATGCTATCTACTTGCGGACAAAAATCATCCATGGTTAAATGGAACATATCCACGGTGGCTTTACAAGCATACAATTTGGCGCCGGTTTCTTCGATCATTTCAATGAATTCGCCCACCGGCGGAATATCAAGTTGATCCATCTCCTTTTTCATTTTGGAAGTGGCAAATGCGGACATACCCGGAATAATTCCTAACAGGGATGGAATGTGCATTGCGGGATTCCCCACGGTTGCCACTTTCAACTTATCCATCTTCTTTTTCATCACCGCTTCCAGTCCGAAAAATGTGAAAAACAAGTTGGCTTCTATGCCTTCCATCCGGGCACCATTTGCCATGATTAATCCCGGATAGACACCTTCCAACGAACCTTTGGAAATAACGATGGACACTTTTTTGATCGCTTCAGGTTTTTCTTCAGCCATTTTAGACTCCTTGTTTGTTTACAGTTTTAAACACAACCTTGTGGTTTACCAAATCCTGCAACTTTTGCGGATTTTTTCGCCGGTCCCTGGGGAAAGAGCTCGTACAATTCCCCGGTGGGAATTCCGCCGACTTTCTTCATCCGGCGAATTGTTGGAACCTGACCTTTTTCTTTATAATCCTGCCGAATAAAATTAATCACTTTCCAATGGGCATCGGTTAATTGATCAATGCCCTCTTCTTTGGCAATCTCCGGCGCCATGTCTTCGGTCCAATCTTCTGAATTGACCAGGAATCCTTCTTCATCCACTTCTACAGTTTTACCTGCAAATGTTTTGCTCGACATAACTTATTCCTCCTTTTGATTTATTTGTTGTATCGTATTTTGATCGTTTTTTCCATTTTGAACTGACATATTTTTTACAAATTGAATCATGAACGCAATACCACGTTTCATCTCAGGGTCTCGTAGTTCTTTCATGATTTGCCAGTAGCTGATATCTTTTGCCAGATCAACATCCATCTTCTGGAAAAAGTTCAGTGCATTATTTACCGCACTCAGCATTTCCGGTTGAGTCAAGTTCTTAACCGTCATGAGAATTGTGGTGATATTTTCTCTCAACAATTTCACATCTTCCACACTGAATGAAGTCACAACCGTATCGATAATCTGAAATATTTCACGTCCGAAATCGAAGTATCCTTTCTTTTCCAATTCACTCAATGTTTCCATCAGTTGGTCAAATACATGTTTGCTTAAAGGTGCAGCATCTTTAATAAAGTCTGATGCACTTTCCACCTGATCCATCATTTTGGTCATGTTGCGGGTATTTCGAAGCAATTTTTTGATGAGAAAAAGCAAATCAGTTGTGTCAAAATGTTGCGAGACTTCATCCAGTTCCTGAACAGCGGTCTGAAAAATATCTTTCCCAATCAGTGTTAAATCCGCCTTTAATTCCTCCATCTCACGTTGTCTTCTCTGCTGCTCCCGCAATTGGCTGGTAATAAAATCGAGTTTTTGGTTTATGTCCTGTATCTGAATTTCCAAACTTTTGGTTTCCATATTTATAACCTCTTTCCTGCCATGTTCATTTGAGCTTCAATGGGCAATTCAGAACCCTTTAACAATAGATTCCAATACACCCATCGGAACATCATTTTGCCCCAGTGATTCATTCGGGTCTCCTGCAATAGCGAAAATGGTCCGACACCCGGAAGCGGATATTTACCGGGAAGCGGCTCCACATCATAATTAAAATCGATCAACAAACCTTTTCCGAATCCGGATTCAATAAAACAGTTTGCATGACCATCGAAACCACCGACAAGTTTTCTACCATCAATGGCACGCAGAAAATTTTCATACAAAATATCTGCCTCAAAATGAGCGACTGATCCCGCTTTGGAACTGGGGAGATCCGTGGCATCACCAATCACAAATACATTTTCGTAGTTTTTGGATTGTAACGTATTGGGATCGGTTGGAATAAAGTTCAATTCATCGCCCATCTCAGACTCTTCGATAACTTCCGCACCCATGTTGGTGGGAACCGTTACCAGCAGATCGTAAGAGACTTCCCGTTCATCCCAGGAAATAATTTTGTTATTAGTGCTATCTACCCGCGCGATGGAAAATTCCGGCACCAGCTTCACATTCTTCTTCTCCAAAAAATCTCCAAGAAATTGGGCAGCCTTCGGTTTGGTAAAAGCACCGGGAAGCGGGGTAACGTATTCAATTTCCACTTTATCGCGAATTCCCTGCTCGGTGAACCACCAGTCCGCCAGAAATGAAAATTCCAGAGGCGCCACCGGACATTTGATGGGCATCTCGGCAATATTCACCACCATTTTCCCGCCTTCCCAGTATTTGAGAAAATTCTGCAGCGCAACCGAACCTTCCACCGTGTAAAAATCGAAGATGTTTTTATGCCAGGCGCCATTCACCATTCCTTCAACTTCATCCGGATGGATCCGGCTTCCGGTGGCAATGATCAGATAATCATAGGACAAAACTTTTCCATCAGTCAACTTTACTTTATTTGCATCCGGTTGAATATTTTCGATGGATGACATTATTACCTCCACGCCTGGAGGAAAAAAATCTCGCTTTGGTTTTATAACATCTTCCTGAATATAAATATTGAATGGAATAAACAAAAATCCCGGTTGGTAATAATGTTTCTCATCCTGATCTACAATGGTAATTTGCCACTCTTTTTTATCCAGCACAGGTGCCAGTTTGTTTGCCATGATGGTCCCACCTGTTCCTGCGCCAAGAATTAATAACTTTTTCATGAAACTGCCTCATTATTTTATTTGTGAATTATAATACATGCTTAAACAAAAAAATATCTACTCCGGACGATGATGCCCGAAAATAATCGCTTTCATCTTTTCACAACTCAAATTCATCCGATAGACTTTACAACTCCTGCAATCTTCTCCCACACATTTCTCCCCAACACCTCTCAACGTCCAACATGGTCCAATAGTATCATAATAAGCCGGACAGTTCTTACAATCTTCATCAAAACCGCCTTTGAATTCCCAGCAGGGAATGAGCGACATTAATCGTTTGATACCGCTAATATTCAAACCGTCTTCGGTCAACAATTTGCGAATGCAGTGCAGACGTTCCACATCGTGCATGGAATACATGCGGCGACCGGTTTCGGTTTTATATGGCAGGATCAAACCTTCCTGCTCGTATAAGCGAACTGTTTGAACAGCGATCTCCAACTTCTTTGCCACAGTACCGATAGTTAGTACCGGTTCATAATAATCGAAATTATTCTCCATTTTCTGATGCTGTTTATCTATATTCATAATAGTATCTTTTCTACATTTCTTGATGTAGATTTTCAAATGGCGTGCCAACTTTAAGAAAATTTGAACAAATTACATAAGTTACTGTTTATTAATTGCTTAAAAAATTCTTGGCGAATTTTTGTATAAATTGATATTTGAAATATTTCTCAAAATTAATAATGATGTGTCTTCGGATTATTAAAAATGAGAAAAATTTTTCAGGATGGGTGGTTCAATGCGCTTTTAAAAATGTTGTTTGGGATATAACGTAAGAGGTAATTTTGTCGGACTTTAGTTGGATAGCAAACCTATCTCCTGCTAAACTCACAGACTGTGTAAAAACTGGTTTTTGATTAATAGATATCAATAAAACTGAATGAGCAATTTATAATCTGACAATTTTT
>CAZVKP010000402.1:0-2095 GCA_964627635.1 uncultured Calditrichaceae bacterium
TGTTTTGATAGTCCGGAAAAAGTTTTAAATTTTAAATTTATTACAAATTTATATGAAAGTGAAGTTTGTTTAATTGAAAATCCGATTTCAGGAAGGCCTAATGTTTTGCCAAAAAATAAATAATTAAATTAGTTAATTAAATTCTACGCTGCTATTAATAAGCGTTATGAACGATATTAATATAATATTATACAATAATGGTGTCAAGTAAAATACATATAATTTCGCTCATAACGCTCTTACTGTTTTATATATCTGTTATCGTTGTAGTAAATATTAGTTTAGTACGTATGGCTATTTTACCAATATTCGTAATAAATAAAATTGTAATTGCGGAATCCATTATCTAACGGATTGAAATTTTTCACGAAAATCTTTTAATTACATAGGCAGGAAAAAAGAGTGGATTTTTGTACTGTTTTATTGTTGATAAAAAATGGCTTCAATATTCTGTCTTTAAATTTTATAAAGATTAAAAATTGTCCGACTTCATTCAGCTCACCTTTTCTTCTTGGTTTAGCTGTAATCTGTTTTTATAATTATAACGCGATATTGAAAAAAGCAAGCAAATATTAACATTTATTTAAAAACAATTGAATTCATTAAATATTCTATCCGCCACATTTTATTAATCTGACAATTTGTGCCAGGGGCAGGTAGCTTCATTATAATAAATTCGGTTTATTCATAATCTTTGTATTCAATAAAATTTTGAAACTTAATTTGAGGGCTTCTAAATAATTATGGGGTTATTCACTAAAAAGTAGGAGGATTTATATGCAGCACAATTTATTGTTTAAATCGAAAACCGTTTTGGGCTTACTGGCGTTGCTATTAACCATTTCGGTTGTAGTATGGATAGGATGTAGTGAAAAAACGCAAACCACTACAGCTCCACAATCCGCTCAGGAAACATTAACACTGAGCAAAGCAAATCCGCAGGTTAAACAGGCAATAGGGATTCAAGACGATAACAGTTGGCTACTGGATATACCGGGTGTAGTTGGAAGTGGTATAGGCTTGAGTGCCAATGGGCAACCGGTTATTAGGCTATTCCTAAAACAAGCAGGCGTAGAGGGACTACCTGCTCAGGTAGATGGAATTCCGGTAGAGGTCAAGGTTACCGGCGTTTTTAAAGCCTATGCGGATCCCACTGCCAGATTTCCACGTCCGGTACCAATAGGCGTGTCCACAGGACATCCGGATATCACCGCCGGCACCATCGGCTGCCGGGTAAAAGATGGTAGTGGCAATGTTTATGCATTGAGTAATAATCATGTTTATGCTAACACCAATGATGCTTCCATTGGCGATAATGAGCTTCAACCAGGTCCCTTTGATGGTGGACAGGATCCGGAGGATGCTATTGGCACCCTTTATGATTATGAACCAATTTTATTTGACGGTAGCGCAAATTATATTGATGCAGCAATTGCCAGTACCACGACCGATATGGTTGGAACAGCAACCCCTGATGATGGTTATGGTCTTCCAGGCACAACAACTACCGCCGAGACTGTCGGACTCACAGTACAAAAATATGGGCGCACAACCGGATGGACTCAGGGTGAGATTGCTGAAATAAATGTGACTGTGGATGTATGCTATGAATCCGCAGATCCCTGGGGATTTAACTGTACTAAACTCGCCAGATTTGAAGATCAGTTTACTATTACCCCCGGTGAATTTAGTGATGGAGGAGACTCCGGCTCCCTTATTGTTACCGATGACAGCAATAAAAATCCGGTTGGATTGTTATTCGCTGGCAGCGATACACGGACGATTGCTAATCCAATACACTATGTTTTAGATCGCTTTAATGTTACGGTGGATAATAGTTCATCTGATGACGGTACAACCAATAGTCCTCCAACCGCAGATTTCACTTACACTACCACTGATTTAACCGTTGATTTTACCGATCAAAGTACAGATTCTGACGGAAGTATCAGTTCATGGGCATGGGATTTTGGAGATGGAGCAACCTCAACTGAGCAAAATCCCTCTCACACCTATGATGCAGAGGGCACTTATACCGTCACTCTTACTGTAACAGATGATGATGGTGCAACTGATTCTGTAAGCAAGGATGTTA
>CAZVKP010000402.1:2105-3854 GCA_964627635.1 uncultured Calditrichaceae bacterium
GTATCCTCCAGCTCCAGCGATGGCATCACACTCACAGCAACTGGTTACAAAGTACGAGGACTCCAAAAAGCCGATCTTGAATGGTCTGGAGCAACCGGTACTGATGTAAATATTTATCGAGATGGTAATTTAATTGCAACTACTGAAAATGACGGATTTTATACCGATGATATTAACAATCGCGGCGGCGGTTCTTATACCTATCAGGTATGTGAAACAGATGGTTCGGTGTGTTCCAATGAGGCAACCGTTACATTTTAAAAAGAATTAATTAAATACTCAGGGCACGGATTGTGAAATTACTTTCCGTGCCTCTTTTAATGATTAATTTTTGAGCGATGAATCCATTTAAAGTAAATTTTTATTTTTTACTTGTCTTGATTCTTCTGTTTAATTGTGGTGATCAGAAAAACAGGACATCTCAAAAGGAAAATAAAATGCCACAAAAATCAATTGAAGATGTTCTTGCCGCCAACACTAAAGATCTCATGGAAATTGAAGGTGTGGTGGGCGTTGGTCAGGGGAAATGCAATGACCAGCCCTGCATCCGGGTTTTTGTGGCAGAAATAACTCCTGAAATTGAAGAAAAAATTCCGGACCAATTGGAGGGATATCCGGTAGATATTGAGGAAACCGGAGGATTCCGGGCTTTTCCACAAAATAAATTGAAGTGATCGTAATATTTTCTGTAATCATGAGGGAGTTTTGATATTCTTCATCAGAATACTCATATTTCATATCATTTTATTCAACATGAAGAGTTAGAGATAATATTAAACAATTATCTCAACCAAAAAAGTTGGTCTGTTACAGAGAAGTTTTATGGCGAAGACTTCTTCTGACTCACCCCATTAAACCCATGACATGATATTATTCTTCAAATTTTATTATGGGACAACTGTTGAATATCTATTATATTAGGTCCGCTAATATTTTAAAATTCAGGTAGTTTGCAATTATGCTTATAAATAATCATATTTACTTGAATTACATACCCAAATAAAAGGTGATTTCAAAAAAACAGAGGCAAAAAAATGGAACGCAGGAAATTTTTAAAAGCGCTAATTATTGCTTCATCTGGGATGATGATTTACCAGGGCAAGGCTGGTGAAAAAACGAATGACAAACTTGGAAAAATTTTGCCACAACGAATTTTGGGCAGAACAGGCGAAAAAGTTACCATGTTGGGCGTTGGAGGATATCATATCGGATGGACAACTGAAAGAGATGCACAGGAAGTGATTGAGACAGCATTACAAGGCGGCGTCCGGTTTTTTGATACTGCCGAATCCTACCATCAGGGACGTAGTGAACGAAGATACGGAAAATATTTATCCCCCAAATACCGTGACCAGATTTTCCTGATGACCAAAACCACCGCCAAAACTGCCGAAGGCGTCCAAAAACATTTGGATGATTCTTTAAAAAGATTAAACACCGATTACCTGGATCTGTGGCAAGTACACTCCATCAAAGATCCACAGGATGTTGACAATCTAATAAACAATGGTGTTCTGGATGTTTTTATTAAAGCCAAAGAATCCGGAAAAGTGCGTTACATTGGTTTTACCGGACACAGTAATCCGGCTGCCCATCAACGGATGCTGGAACAAACCACAGACAGTGATATATTTGATACCTGCCAGATGCCGGTAAATGTTTTGGATCCCAGCTATTATAGCTTCATCGAGGGTGTTATTCCCAGGCTTAGACAGAGAAATATCGGTTTACTGGCTATGAAGACACTGG
>CAZVKP010000403.1:0-3832 GCA_964627635.1 uncultured Calditrichaceae bacterium
CAAATCAAAGTTAAATATTTATAAACCTTACGGAGTTAATGGTAGAATCATTTTATTGATTTTATTGTATGTAGGTTTATTGGTTAATATTTTTTAAATTATAATTTACACATTGAACCTATTGCAGTTGGAAAAAATAATCCATTTTTTTAGTAATAAAGTTAAGTCGATAAATTGGGTAAGTGATTATGAAACATGTTAAAAGTTTTGCCAGTGATAATAATGCGGGAGTTCATCCCAAAATACTGCAGGCAGTTCAGGAGGCCAACCAGGGACATGTAATCGCATATGGTGATGATCCGTACACAGCAAAGGCTATAGAAGATATTCGGGCACATTTCGGAGAAAATACCGCGGTATATTTGGTATTTACCGGAACCGGAGCAAATGTACTCGGTTTGCAGGCCGTTACCAATTCGTTCCATTCAATTATTTGTACGGAGCAAGCCCATTTAAACATGGATGAATGTGGCGCACCTGAGAAATTCACGGGCTGTAAATTGTTAACGGTACAAACGTCTGATGGTAAATTAACAGTAGAAGGAATTTCGGCGCATATGCATGGATTTGATTTCGAGCATCACGCCCAACCCAAAGTGGTATCAATTACTCAATCAACTGAATTAGGTACCGTTTACACGCCGGAAGAAATTCGGGAAATCGCAGATTATGTCCATCAAAATGGGTTGTTATTGCATATGGATGGCGCCCGATTGTGTAATGCTGCGGCCAGTTTAAATTGCACTTTGCGGGAAACTACGGTTGATGTGGGAGTGGATATTCTTTCCTTCGGAGGCACCAAAAACGGGATGTTATTGGGAGAATCGATTTTGTTTTTCAAACCGCAATTATCACGAAACTTCAAATACATCCGGAAACAGGGCATGCAGTTGGGTTCTAAAATGCGATTTATGTCCGCTCAATTTTCAACTTTTTTAGCGGACGAATTATGGTTAAAAAATGCACGACACGCCAATGAAATGGCTCAATACCTGGCCAAACGGGTCAAAGAAGTCCCCCAAATAAAAGTAACACAAGAGCCTCAGGTTAATGCGGTTTTTGCCATTGTGCCGCCGGAGTATATTCCACGCCTGCAGGAAAGGTTTTTCTTTTATGTGTGGAATGAAGAAACGTCGGAAGTGCGCTGGATGACCTCTTTCGATACCACTAAAGAAGATGTGGATAGTTTTGTCGATTTTATTAAAGAAACGGTAACTGATTAGTTTAACTTTTTGTTAATCAATGTCTCAAAAATCATTTAAAAGAAGAAGAAAACAAAAAGGTGGCTCACGAATAGATATCGTCCACGAGGATCTGGATATCATTGTGATCAATAAGCCGTCTGGTTTACTTTCCGTTCCCATAAAAAAATCGCGTGCGAAGAATGCCAGGGATATGTTGAACGCTCATTTAATTTCCGCAAAACAAAAAGCCATCATTGTGCATCGAATCGATCGTTTTACATCAGGACTCATGGTATTTGCGAAAAATAAACCCGCTCATGCCAATTTAGTTAAGCAATTTCTGGCTCACACGCCTAATCGAGTTTATTTAGCGCTGGTAAGAGGTCGTCCGGCAGAAAAGCAGGGTGAATTAAGACATTATTTGAAACGTATTAAACAGGGATTTCGGCAGGTTGTGGTGGAAAGTGAAAAAGTTGGTGGAACCCTGGCGATTACCCGTTACCGTGTTGCAGAATATCTCAATAATGCAGCTCTGGTGGAAATATATTTGCAAACCGGTTTGAAAAACCAAATACGTGTTCAACTTCACGAAGCAGGCCATACAATTATTGGTGATCAGCATTATTCACCTCGTGAAAAAAAGGCAAAAGAGATTGATCATCAGGCGCTGCATGCTTATCGGTTGGGATTTCTTCATCCATCGAATAACAAATATGTTGAATATCAGGCACAATTACCTAAGGACTTTGCGGATCTTTTAAATACACTTCGAAAAGAACGCAAGTGATGAAACAAGCCAAAAATTTTAGATATAAATTTGCTTAAATCTTTCGTTTATTTTATCATGAAATAGATACCGGAGGTAATAAAAATCATAACAAAATTTCAACTTCTACAAATGGTTAACTTGTTATTTAGAAAAGGAAAAATATCCTGCTGATTGGAAATCCTACCTTGCAAAAGTTGAAGTGATTTTTTAAGTTTAGTTAATTTAGAAATTGACTCAAATATTAAGGAGAAGGAAATGACAGAGATTCTTGATGTACTGGCACGTGAAATTCTGGACAGTCGTGGCAATCCCACCGTGGAAGTGGAAGTGCTCCTTGAAAGCGGTGAAATCGGACAAGCGGCAGTACCTTCCGGTGCCTCTACCGGTGAACATGAAGCGGTTGAATTAAGAGACGGCGATAAAGAACGCTATGGTGGAAAAGGTGTTTTAAATGCAGTGCAAAATGTAAATAATGTTATTGCAGATGAAATTATTGGCATGGACGCGACGGATCAAGTAGGCATTGATAACCTAATGATCCAATTGGATGGCACTGACAACAAGAGTAAGCTGGGTGCAAATGCCATTCTGGGCGTGTCTTTAGCGGTTGCAAAGGCTGCTGCTCAAGCCCTGGGTTTACCGCTCTACCAATATTTGGGTGGGGTGAATGCCAAGGTGCTTCCTGCACCTATGATGAATATTCTTAATGGGGGTTCCCATGCGGATAATAATGTTGATCTGCAGGAATTCATGGTGATGCCATTGAATGCAAATTCCTTCCGCGAATCTGTACGGATGGGTGCTGAAGTTTTCCAATCGTTGAAAAAGGTTCTCAATAGTAAGGGGTATAATACCGCAGTGGGAGACGAGGGTGGTTTTGCTCCCGATTTAAAGTCGAATGAAGAGGCAGTCGAAGTCATTCTGGAAGCAATCAGCAAAGCCGGTTATAAACCGGGAGCAGACATCTTTCTGGCATTGGATCCCGCCAGCAGTGAATTCTTCGATGCCAATCGCGGTCTCTACATCTTAAAATCTGAAAACAAGGAATTAAAACCAGAACAGATGGTCGATTATTATGCGACTTGGGTGGATAAATATCCTATTATCTCCATTGAGGACGGTATGGCAGAAGATGATTGGGATGGTTGGAAGATTATGACAGATAAACTGGCGGATAAAATTCAGTTAGTTGGAGATGATTTGTTCGTTACCAATACAAAACGGTTAAAACAAGGTATTGAGAGAGGTATTACCAATTCAATCTTGATAAAATTAAACCAAATAGGCACTGTGACCGAGACATTGGATTGTATTGAAATGGCACATCGAGCTGGTTACACAACCGTGATTTCACACCGTTCAGGTGAAACGGAAGATAGCACGATTGCAGATGTGGCAGTGGCAGTAAATGCCGGTCAAATAAAAACCGGTTCGGCATCGCGTAGCGACCGCATTGCAAAATACAATCAACTTTTAAGAATTGAAGAACTTCTTGCGGATGAAGCCCAGTTTAAGGGAAAAGAGCTCATTAAAAACTAAATAAATGATGATGAAAAGGAATAGGGGAAGTGCGGCTTCCCCTTTCTTATTTTAATGAAAACCCAATCGTCGAAAAAAAGAAAGCCACAGCGTTACAGACAACCGCCGCGGAGGAGTAAGGGAGTACTCCGTTTTATAATTATGGCGGTAGTGGTAGGCATTTTTTTAATTTTTTTCACGGGAAATAAATCTATTATAAAATTGTACTCTTTAAATAAAGAAAAGAAGCGACTGGAAACGCAGAAAGAACAACTTATGAAACAAAATGAAAAGTTAAGAGAAGACATCCGGAAGTTAAAAAATGATGAAGAGTATATGGAAAAGATGGCACGCGAAAAAT
>CAZVKP010000404.1:0-780 GCA_964627635.1 uncultured Calditrichaceae bacterium
AAATTCTGAAAAAATTAAAAAAGTAAGACTAAAGAAAATATAGCCAGTGTATATCACTTCATCATTTCTTTAAGCACTTTGCGGCACATTTCAAACACAAATAATTATTTTTATCTTTCGATTTTATTTACGGCTATTTAATTTGAATGGTATGAATTGGAGATATCAGATTGCCAGAAAAATTCCCTAAAACTGCGTCTGCAAAACAATTTCCCAAAATCATCTTTGTGATTATCCTGTTAATGCTGGTTAGCCTGGTTATATATACATGGGCAAGCAAAAGAAATTTCCGGAAAGCTGCTGACCAAAAAGTCAAAGCATTAATTCCGGAAAAATCCGATGTTTCAATTCCTGACACATTTTCGCTTTCGATGATTGAGAATTTACCCCAACCGCTTCAACAATATTTTCTCAAGGTAATTGATGAAGGACAGGATATTATACAAACGGTTCGTTTGAAACAAAAGGGAGACATCCGGTTAAAGGAAGATACAACATTATCCGGTAATGAGGGATGGCAGGAATTTCAAGCCACCCAATACATATTTACGCCGGCACCTGGTTATATCTGGATGGCAAGTATTAAAATCGCACCATTTATTAATCTGCAAGGATTCGATCATTATCTAAACGGAGAGGGAATTCTCTATTGGCGCTTGCTTTCAGCTATTCCGGTAGTAAATGCACAGCAGGATGAAATTGACAAATCCGCTCTAATTCGATTCTTAGCAGAAGCACCGTTATACCCTACTGTACTGCTTCCGAACGATAAATTAAAGA
>CAZVKP010000404.1:790-3828 GCA_964627635.1 uncultured Calditrichaceae bacterium
ATTGAAATACACTGATGAGCAGTCTGCCTCTGTCACATTTTCAGATGCCGGAATGGAAGTCGCCGCAACATTCTATTTTGATGAAAACAGTTTTATTACCCGGCTGGAAACGAATGATAAGTTCCGCAGTGTTGGCGATAATGATTTTCAAGGCACCAAATGGATACAGTACTTTCAAAATTACCAAGACTTACATGGGGTGAAAATTCCCACCGGCATGGAGGCAGCCTGGGAATTACCGAGTGGAATATTTAAATATGCAAAAATAGTAATTACCAATATTGATTATAATTTATATTCAATGTACAAATCTGATGAATAAATATTTGGAGCTTCCATGGGTATTGAAACGTTAAAAATTATTGTTCCGGCCATTGCCTTTGTTGTTATTTTTATTTTAGAATCCATACAACCATTATTTCAATTTGGGTATCAACGGTTTAAACATGCCGGACGTAATCTGTTTATTTTCGCTTTCAACACAATCATCCTTGCCGTTATATCAGCACTTTTCCTCTCCGGATTATTGAACTATTCATTTACACAGAATTGGGGATTATTAAATCAGTTTCAACTCCCGCCTTTGCTGCGAATCATTTTAGCGCTTATTTTATTTGATTTCTGGATGTACATTTGGCATAGAATGACCCACGAAATTCCATTTTTATGGCTGTTTCACCGAATGCATCATTCCGAACCCACAATGGATGTCACCACAGCAACCCGATTTCACATTGGAGAACTCCTCATATCTTCAATTCTGCGACTGGGTGTTCTTATACTGATAGGAATGAGTGCCTGGGAACTTGTACTGTATGAAACGTTGATGATGCCGGTAATTTATTTTCACCACAGTAATTTTTATCTGCCCAACAAAATTGACCGATTCATCAGAAGTGTTATTGTGTCCCCTTGGATGCACTGGGTGCATCATTCTCATCTGAAGCATGAAACCAATTCGAATTACGGAACAATTTTCTCCTGGTGGGACCGGCTGGCAAATACATTTCGCCTTCGAGAAAAACCATCAACAATCATTTACGGAATTGAGGAGTTCCAGGACCCTTATTGGCAAACAATTTCCGGAATGCTTAAAACGCCATTGCTAAAATTAGAGGAAGATTATAAGCAGGATAATTAATACATTGTAGATTTATTAAACTAAATTTTCAACAAGTTTAATTTACAACACAACTCTCATCTCTCCTCAAATCAGTACAGTTTAATCGTTGTCATTTTTTAACTATCTAAATATGATAAAAATATTTAGCACCATTCACCTTTGATTTAACACTTCGAAAAGATGTGAAAAGCAAGGGATTTAATTGAATCGGATGATAAATAAAGTACTTTTTGACTATATCTAATTTCAATTATTAATTACCTGGGAAATAAAAAATGAGGGAAATATTTAATCATGAAAATATCCATGGTAATCACAATTTTTATGATCCTCACTTTCGCCGTCAGTTGCTCGGATTCTGATACAACCGACATAACAGAAGTCACTGATACCGATACAAGCGATGAGGATGAGGATAACAACTCAAAGAAAATTTTTATTACAGATAGGACAGGAAAGAAATGGGATATTACCCATGCAGTAGAAAGATACGAGATGGATCCGGAAAATTTTAATTTTGGTCTCGGTCCAAATGCCATTCCGCCCATCACAGAAGCAAAGTTTTTAAAACCCGGTGATTCCGATTATCCGGAATCAAATGCAAATTTTACCGTCATTGGTATTGCCGGTGGAAATGAAGCCCGCGCCTATCCCACTTACATTTTAGCCAGACGGGAAGTAGTTGATGATAAATTCCTGGGAACCCATTTAGCAGTGGTGTACTGACCGCTGGAAAATTTTGCTGCCGTGTACAGCAGAGTCATAAATGATACTGTATTAACTTTGAGTGCCAGCGGATGGACGTATGGAAGCCGATTTGTACTTTACGACAAAGAAACGGAAAGTATGTGGTTCGCATTTGACGATGAAAACGGATTGCGCTGCGTTAGTGGGCACTTTGCGGACGAAATATTACAGGAAGAAGAATATTTTTTTGGGGATTGGAATACCTGGAATGCCGTGCATCCCTATACTCTATTTTTAAATACCAAATGAAATAACCACCTCGCTAACAATGTTTAGCTGAATATTCCTGTACGTCAGTTTATTTGGAAAAATAGTATCACCATGTTCTGACACTTCACCCTACCTGATTTTATGTTTTAGACCTGCAAATTCTATAATAATTTTTTGCAACATTTTCTGCATTTTGTCTGTCTACTTATAAAAAAGGCGCTTATTTTAAAACATGCAGAATGAAAAGGAAATCATCCGTCGGGTACTTACCGGAGATAGCAGTGCGTTTCACCTGCTGGTGGCAAACTATCAGCGCCTGGTAGCCCATGTTGCTTATAGGATGATCTCAAATCCCGCGGAGGTAGAAGATATCTGTCAGGATATTTTTCTAAAAGTGTATCAAAACCTGAATCGATTTCGATTTGAATCTAAATTATCCACCTGGATTGCCAAAATTGCTTATACCACCTGCCTTAATCATTTGCAAAAGAAACGGGTATCCTTATTTGACGACCTGGCAGGGGAAAATCAATTTATAGAGGATTTTTCTTCCAATGGCGAGTCTCCGGCAGAAAGTATGGAGCTGAATGATACATCAAATAGATTACAAAAAGAAATTCAAAAAATGCCATTAAAATTTAGAACTGCCATAACTTTGTATCACCTGGATGAAATGAGTTACCGTCAAATTGGAGAAATTATGAATTTACCGGAAGGAACGGTAAAAAGTTATCTGTTCCGCGCAAGAAAATATTTAAAGGATAAACTGATATCAAAATATCAACCGGAGGAGTTATGAAGGATCATCATATAAGCGAAGAGACTTTTCAGGAATATTTGGACGGACAGTTTCAAAGAGACCGGGTTATTCTCATGCAGCAACACCTGGCAGGATGTGAAAGGTGCCGGCAAAATTTACAACATTATCGGGAATTATACGCTTCTCTCGAAGAGGAAA
>CAZVKP010000405.1:0-3813 GCA_964627635.1 uncultured Calditrichaceae bacterium
GGGATATTTTTCTGTGAAATTATTTAATTGCGTGAGCGCCAACTCATACATTCCATCATCAAACATCCCTCTGGCGGTTAAAAAATCCTGTTTTTCTAACTTGGATATCTGACCAATAGAAATTGAGAACAACAACAGCAAGGTAAAGATGACAAAAAGATTACAGCATTTATTTAACATAATTTAAACCCCAAAAAATTTTCAGGTTAATATACAACCTGATAAATAATTTGGCAAAGAAAATTAAACTGGCTTTTGATGATAGCAGCAACTTTCAAAACTCTCTATTATTTAACTCCGCATGTTTGTATCTTTCGGATATTAATTTAATATTTTGACGATAAGGTTAATGAAAAGGTTGCATTTATTCGAGTTCGAAGATTTTTACTGGTTTCCGGATTTTTTACGGAATCTGGTAACTGATTATCTGTATTTTATGGTAAATACATTCCATTTTTATGAAGTGATTATTCCAATTCTGCAAAAAAATTTAAAAAAAATGAATTGTCAAAAAATTATTGATTTAGGGTCGGGTGGAGCAGGTCCCTGGCCAATACTTCAAAGACATCTCAGAAAAAAATCCTTTAAACCAATTGAAATTATATTGACAGATAAATATCCGAACATGAGAGCAATCAAACGCTTCTCAAAAATTGAGGCTAACGGTATTAAATATGCCCGGCTTTCTGTTGATGCCGCTAATGTGCCCACTAATTTAAATGGCTTTCGTACCATGTTTAATTCATTTCATCACTTTAACCCGAAAGAGGCTTTAAAAATCTTAAACGATGCATCTCAAAAAAATGAGGGAATCGCAATTTTTGAATTAACCGGAAGAGATCCTGTAATGCTGATATATGTTCTTCTCTCGCCTTTAGTTGTTATTCTATTGACACCGTTTATTCGACCTTTTAGCTGGAAAAGAATCCTGTTCACTTATCTTTTGCCAATCGTCCCGGTAATTGTGGTATGGGACGGTATGGTCTCAAATTTAAGAACTTATTCGGTTGGTGAATTAAAATCTCTTTGTCAAAATATCGCTTTGCCAAATTATAATTGTGAAATTGGACAAGTAAGAAATATTTACGGAATTAAAATAACATATTTAATTGGTCTGCCAAAAATCAATGCCAACAAATCTGAATAGGATTACAACAGACGTTAAATATTTAAACACTGTTTGTCAATAGCATTCCAATGGAAAGAATGTCTGAATTGTGTAATTCGGGATTAACAATGGGGTTAATGCCGGTGTTAATCAAAAAATACGCTTTTTAATAATCGTTTCAACTATTTCCCCTCAAGTTGCACCGCAGTATTTGTTATTATCAGGCAAAAAAACAACTGATGGGAAAGATTATATATTCAAAATAAAATAGTTTCCAAATAAACTGATAGAATCTGGCTATCTCTTGTTTTTGCTCAGGATCCACCCCCATGCTTTTTATTAAAAAAATAAATAGTACAATGAGATGGCTAAAAACAAAAATACCCTGATTAACACCTCTAATGGGAAACAGACCGGTAATGATTAATCCCAGGTAGCAAATACTGACTAATAAAATTCCCGCTGAGAACACTTTTTGCACCCCCATACGGATAGCAAAAGTGTGTATTTTAAAGATGCGGTCTCCTTCCAAATCCGGCAAATCTTTATACCATGCAATGACCAAACTCAATCCAAACATAAAAAAAGTAAGCGCCCAGATATAAGGCGGGATATTAACATTATGTGCAAGTAAAGTGCTAAAGTGAAGATATAAACCCAGATTGATCACAAAGCCACGCACTACGAATATGGAAAACGATGCCCAGAAAGGATATCGCTTTAAACGAAAGGGAGGTAAAGAATAGGTGGTTCCCAAAACCAAACTAATGAATACTACTAAAAATAAATATACCCCCTGAGTCAGGGATAATCCGATTGAAAGAATACCCGATATTAGCACTATCCTTTTTGCCGAGTGCACAGAAAGTTCTCCGGAGGGTAAGGGAAGGGCAGGCTTATTCACCCGATCGATATCAATGTCCATAATCTGATTTAAACCGACAATGTAAATATTCCCTGCGAGGCAGCTTAACAGTGCCAGAATAAATGTCTCCGCAGATAACACGTTAAAATTTGATTCGGATAAAGTAATGAGATAGAGTGCTAAAACGCTGAGGGAAGTCCCAATTATAGTATGGGGTCTGGAAAATCGCCAAAGAATCAGTATTGTTTTTGTCAAGTTCAGTTTTTCGTTTTACTTAAATAAAATAAACTAATCGCTGTTAGAACTTCTGTTTTTTTGAAGAAAAGATTGAATCTGTTGATAAATGTTTAGTAATGGCTCCTCATTTTCTTGAGCGATCCGACGGCACTCTTCAAATTCCGGTAGCAATCGCTGTTGCCCCTTCCATTCAACTATTTTAACATTCATTTTCCCCCAGGGGGAATCAATCTTGGTAATTTGCCGTGGAATTTTTTCGCGATGCACTCGGAAATAACGAAATCCCAGGGTACTGGTTTGGTTATATAGAATATTTCGAATTTCATCCAACCTGGACTCATCTGCCAGGATGGAGACCAAATTGCCGGGACGCCCCTTTTTCATGATCCCAGGATAGATTGTCACATCCATTGCGCCGGCGTCAAAAAGAAGCTGCTGTAAATATGGATAGAACTCCGGATTCAAATCATCAATATTGGTCTCAATTTGAATACAGGTTTCATACAATGTTTCACCTAAAAATTCCCCCTCCCATATGCGTAACAGATTTGGGATTTCTTTAAAATCTTTACTTCCCGCGCCGTACCCCAATCTATTAATTTTGAATTGTTGATTTTCCGGTAATTGTCCATTGGAGATATGAGTAATAATTGCTGCTCCGGTTGGCGTTACAAGTTCGCCTTCTATTGGTTTGGAAACTAACGGGTAATCTTTCAATAAAGCAATTGTAGCCGGAGCCGGTACCGGTAAAGTGCCGTGGGCAGCTTTTACCAAACCCTGGCTTACTGGTAGAGGAGAAGAAAGAATTCGCTGGGGCTTAAGATAATCCAGGCAGATGAATGTTCCCACGATATCAATAATGGAATCGACAGCGCCAACTTCGTGAAAATGTACTTTTTCAATGGGAATTTGATGTATCCGTGCTTCTTGCTCACCAAGTTTCCGGAATACCGTTAGCGCATTTTCTTTGACATATGAGCTCAGCGAACTCTTTTGAATTAATTTTTCGATATCAGATAAGTGGCGATGAGTTTTATCCCGACTTTTCACCGAAAATTTTCTGGCACCAATATGATGCTTTTGAGTCTCCCGCAGATCAATTTCATAATTCGGTAATTCCAATTGGGACATATTTTTTTCAAATATTTCAAATGGTACCAGGTCATCCAGAAAAGCACCCAAAAGCATATCACCGGAAGCTCCACCGATGGCATCGATATATAGAAATTTCATTTAAACGTCCTTTCTATCATCAATAATAATCGATAGCAAAAATAATGGATAGATTTTTAGAAAAGAAGAAAAATCAAATATTGACTAATAAATAAAAAACCCGAAGCGAAAGTGCCTCGGGTTGAGAGAGTCAATTAAATAGATAATTATCCCAGAAATGCTCGTAGGGCCCGACTTCTGGAAGTATGTCGCAAACGACGGATTGCCTTTTCTTTAATCTGACGAACACGTTCCCGGGTCAGATTAAAACGCTCACCAATTTCTTCTAAAGTCAGTGGATGTTCCTGACCCAAGCCAAAATACAACCGCACAACTTCAGCCTCCCGCTTGGTTAACGTTGCCAGTGCCCGATCAATCTCCACCCTGAGAG
>CAZVKP010000406.1:0-3811 GCA_964627635.1 uncultured Calditrichaceae bacterium
AAAGGAAAGAAACCAATGAAAATGAGCCCGATTAAGAAATTTTTGTACTTCTGGATGCGTCACATCCTGACGTTCCCTGAGCAGGGGAAACAGCTCAATCTTAATTCCCTTTTCCTCAAGTGTCAACATTTCATAAAGAATAAATGTCTCAGTTAGTTTGGGAAAACGGGACATGATATAGGCAATTTTACTAACCGAATTGATTCGGTCAGATTTGGCTGGCTTTTCCTTCCTAATTGCTGATTCGATTAAGGCTTCCATAAAATACACTAAGTAGTGAAATATTATTAATTTAATTTGTAGGCAGATTTCGTATGCTTAACTAAAGATATTTTCAAGAAGGTGATACAGAATTCTTAACTAAAATTTTGTAACTTCTGAACAGATTAAAAGGAGAGTGATTTTCGGGTTCTGAGCCGGTGTTGCCATTTATCAATGTAGGAAAAACTTTGATGTAATCGCAATTTAAATAAAGGTAATGAAGTGCTTCGCGCGATATTAATACGGCGAATTTTTAATGGATCAATATTATCCAGATCATTAAATCCGCGCAATGAAGCAAATGCAGCAACAACACCTTCCTCTGCCAAGATCTTTGCAATTTTTTCACTCCCATTCCCGTTAGGATAAGCAAATACCGGATGAATATCCCCAATTTCTCTCCTTAAATCGTTTAAAGAATCCCGGATCTCTTTTCTAACCTGATCCAAAGGGATATCAGTGAGAATCGGATGTGTGCGAGTATGTGCACCAAGAGATATCCCCTCCTTTGTCAGCTTCCTGAGCTCTTCCCAACCCAACACCGGATTTTGGTTTATACTGCGGCTATTTAATTTGTCGCTTACTTCATTAATTAATTTCAGCATATCGGAGTATAAAAGGCTTTTGGCGTAGCGTCTCAATTTTCGAAAATTATTGTAACTCCTCTCAGGCGTAGCCAGTGAAAAGGAACCGAACGGAGAAATATTCAATCTAGTGCTGTCTGTAAATATCATTGCATGGTAAAGTTTGTCCCACCAAAATGACAGGTGTGGCTGATCAGGAAAAGCGGTTGGTACGAATATGGTAGCAGTTAAGTTGTATTTCTTTAAAACCGGCAAGGCAAATTCTTTAAAGTCGGAATAAGCATCGTCAAAGGTTATCATTATCGCATTTCTCTGAAGAGACTTTTTTGTTTCGAGTGCATTCAAAACTTCATCTAATGAAACGGTATAATAATTCTTTGCCAAGTGTTTCATTTGTTTTTCAAAGTGTTCCGGAATTGCACTTATGAGATGCGGATCTAACCGGCTTTCAATTGAAAGCGGAGCTATACGATGGTAAGTTAATATGCGAAGCAAATTCATAAATTTTGATATTATGGTGTTTAATTAGATATGCAAATAATACCTGATTCTGAAAACAATTCGGAGTTCAATCAGAACCACACTTAATTAATCAGAATATTCCATGCAATCTGTCGACGATAATTCGCTTTTGTTTTTTGAAATCTTAAACTGGTAATACTTGAGAATTTTCTCACTCACTTCTTCATATACCTTTTCAACCGGTTGGGTAGCATCAATCTGAACAAAATTTTTTATTTTTCTACCCTGATGAATAAAAGCATTTCTCCTTATCTGTAAATGTTGATATGTCCATTCACCTTTCCGGTCAAAAAGTACTTCCAATGGGGCATCCAGGAAAATTACCAGATCAGGTTGAGGTAAAACTTTTTTAATGAACCACCGATGCAATCGGTCACTCAAACGAATTTCCCGTCGCCTGGATTCCATATCGATCAGAGCATAATCAAATAAAAAATGACGGTCGAATAATATAACATGACCTCTTAACTGATAAAGCCACGCAACTACCTGGCGATAGAATTCTTCTGTTATGCGATTTATCAGTCTGGCAACGGCTCTAATTTTGCTGCTTTTCCTTTGTTTAGGTTGGATTTCATGAAAATGCAGAGTGGATTCTAGATCCGGATTATGCTTATTTTTCTTCCTGCGGTTGAAGCGTTTTAAATGCATCATCAGGCGTGAAGTAGGCAATGCAATATTACTGGATTCAATATTTACACCCATGTATATATATTTTATCCGTAAAGGTAAAGATTTCCTTAACATATTGCAGATTGTTGTTTTGCCCGCACCGTCCACTCCGATTAACGCAACTGTAAACATAACTCTCTCTATCCTTAATCCGAACCAATTACAAATTCATTTATATGATCTAATGTAAATTTCCATAGCTGAAAATATCGATTTTTACGCAGCCAATCTAAATTCAACCCACTCAAAAACTGATCATTGGTATTCATTCTATTCAAACGGTATATAATATTTGCCACATAACGGGACCAGGTTAGAACAAAAAGATGTTTCAAGAGATCCACCGAAAGATTAATTTTGTTAACATATTGCAATATATATGACTTCGCCCATGAATCCGGTTTAAAAAAAGCCTGATAGAAAGCTTTTAAATATTGTTTATTGATTATTGCCCTCGCCCTGGCAAACGCAATATAAGTAATAAAAAAAAACAGGTCAGATGCCGGAACTCCCTGTTGTTCTGCCAATTCCCAATCCACTACTCCAAGTTGATAATTCTGGTCAATCAGGAGGTTCGGTGCTGAAAAATCTCCGTGCTCGAAGACCAACGGAAAATTTCGTTCCCTAAGCGGCTCTACCCACATTTGAGTTTGGGTGATTAATTGTTCTTTCTTCAACGTTAACCCAACATTATCTTTTAAGTATCGCATCGGGGGCTCAACAAATTCATTGTACCACGTTTTCTCCTTTTCATTAATTGTCAAACTGTGGAAGTTTTCCAGCCAGTCCAAACCAGCCCTAAGGCAAATTTCAGGGTTTTGCCTCACCAAAGATTGCCTCATTATTTGTCCCTGAACCACCGTTTCTACCAAAAGACGCTGTTTCATAAAATCTTCGTAAGAAATAACATCGGGAATGGAATTAAACTCACCATTCAGTATGGTTCTAACTTTTTGCAAATTCAGTGCTTCACGGTCCAGCCTTTCATGATTACCCAAAAGACGGGGTAATTTTATCACAAGTATAGGTTCTCCCGGGTTTTCATTAAAAATAAATATTACGAGATGTCCGGATGCCTTAAAACCCGGTGTCAGTATAAGAGACGAAAGCTCTTCAGCGGGTCCGAAATGTTCTAATCCCAAATTTGACCATTTTTTTTGTAAATATGATAAAATAAAGTTCATACAAATATTTATTGCTTACGTGCAACTATGCTGAAATATGGAATTAAATGAAATAGTAACCCAAAATCTTTTAATAACTTACCGAACCAAATTTTGAACTGTCCGATTAAACTACCATGCAACTTTGAAAAAGCAAACTGAAGTGCCACTTTTGAATCTAACGGGACAATCTCCTTACAGGTTTTAAAATTGGGACGATGCCAGTAACCGGAAATAGAAGTAAATCCGTGGATTTCTAAAAATTGAGCATATTTATCGAAACTTTGAAATCTGTCAAAAGTTCGTGCTATAAAAGGCAATAATTTACGTAAACTATTTCTACCAGTATTAAAATTTTCCAAATTGTTGAACCGATTTACTTCCCAATATAAATATCCATTTTTTTTCAATAATTGTGATCTATATCACCTAACATGAGTGACTACTTTAGAATTTACATCTCTTTACTTATAAAACTAAGTCTAACTACATCGATTTTTTGTGTTATCTCTAAAAAATTATAAGTACCGAAAACGGTTGTTTACCATAATTAAATAGCAATATAACTGCTTTATATTAAATAATATAAGAAATTAAGTCCTTAGTTGT
>CAZVKP010000407.1:0-3767 GCA_964627635.1 uncultured Calditrichaceae bacterium
TCTTTTAAATAACGGATCATCAATACCAGAACCAGGTCGGCACTTTCCGTGGTGCGGTAATTCCGCGGGAAGTTGGTTTCCACTCCATCGGATACCGAAGCGCCAAACGGCGGATTTGCCAGGATAACATCCACCCGGTCTTTCTGCCCGATACTGGTATATTCCCGGTTCAAGCTGTCAGTGTAATCCAGATTGGGGACCTCAATGTCATGCAAAATCAGGTTGGTCACACAGAGCATGAATGGCAGCGGTTTTAGTTCCATGCCGTGAATCGTGGTTTCCAGTGTTTTTAAATCGTCCACCCCTTTAATGTCCTGCCTTCGGATATTTTCAATAGCGCTGGTCAAAAAACCCCCGGTGCCGCAGGCTGGGTCCAGTACCTTTTCACCCAGCCGCGGATTTATCATCTCTGTCATAAATTCGGTCAGGGCACGCGGCGTATAAAATTCTCCGTAATTTCCGGCACTTTGCAGGTCTTTTAAAATCGTTTCGTAAATATCACCAAAGACGTGGCGGTCTTCCGAAACATTAAAATCAATCTGGTTCAGTTTGTTGACCACCTGGCGGATGATGGTCCCATTTTTCATATAGTTGTTGGTTCCCTCGAAAATTTCCCGGATAAGAAGCGCCCGTTTACTACCGCTGCTTACATCCAGGTTTTTCAGTGAGGGAAATAATTGGTTGTCCACAAACGCTTTTATTTCCTCCCCGGTAATCCCTTCATCATCTGCCGCCCAGTTCCGCCACCGGATTTTCTCCGGAATGGGAGATTCATAATCTTCATGAAGAAGTTCCAGCTCCTGATCCTTATCGTCCAGTATTTTCAGGGTAATCATCCAGCCCAGTTGTTCGATTCGTTGAGCGTCACCGGATACTCCCGGATCTTTTCGCATTATATTCTGGAGTGTTTTTACAATATTACCGATATTTTTCATTCTTATTCCTTGATTTCTTGGGCTGAAGCCCCTTTTTAGTATAATTCTAAAGTCCACGCGCTAAAGCGCATGGCAATGAAAATATTTCCGAATTATCTGATAGTGATTTCTTCATTGCCACGATTTTCCTCCGAAGGAGTGGCTATGCCAAAATCTTGGACTGAAATCCTCCATTCTTTTTTGCAGGGCTTTAGCACAATCATTATGCCGCCTCTTCATAAATATGATCTTCAATTTCTTTAATCATTTTCAAATACCCTTTTCTTCCGCCGAATATTTTGACAATTTCTGAAGGTGTGCCAATCCGGCTAAACGGATGAATTTTTAGTACTGACAGTTCCTCGATATTTTCAATTCCTTCTTCCGCATATTTGTCCAGCAATGCCTCGATGACCTTCCTCGCCTTCTCACCATACCTGGTAAAGTAGTTCCGCTTTTTTACTTTGTCTGCCCGCTCTTTGCGGGTTAATGCCGGCATATCCCAGGCTATATGACAAATCAGATCAAACAGATCTAAATCTCTTTTTACCTCCTCTTTCAGATTTTCAAGTATTATTCCCTGCGACTCCAATTCTTCAATTATGGTCCGTTTCTTATCAGCAGCGTTCCATCGGGCAAGGAAATCATCCAGACTGCGAAATGACTTCAAAATGTTACGCTTTGTGTAATCTTTCAGACTCTCGGTTATTAATTTGCCTTCACCGTCAAGAAATTGAATCCGTTCATTGAGAACCGAAACATCTACACCGGCAACATAAATTTTTCTACTTTTTTGTTCTTCTTCAATTCTTCCAGCAGAAACGATTTGTGGTTCTTCATAAGTAAATTGTTCTTTTTTCTCAAAATCGATTATTTCACCGGTTTCCTCATCAAAGATTGTTTCTTGTTCTTCAGGATTAATATCTTCCTCAGTTAACTCTTCATCCCCGCGAATCTTTTTAATCATAACAGGCTCTCCATCAAATGCCGGTTCCGCAAATAAATCAGTTACATTTCTAAAATCCATAATGGTGAAAAATGTCTTTCCGAAATCCTCACGGATTCTTGTACCCCTACCGATTATCTGCTTAAATTCTGTCATGGATTGAATATTCGAATCCAGCACAATCAGTTTGCATGTTTGAGCATCCACACCGGTAGTCATAAGTTTAGAAGTAGTTGCAATGACCGGGTAAGTCTCTTCCGGATTAATAAAATTGTCCAGCTCCCGTTTTCCTTCTTCCTCATCTCCCGTTATACGCATTACATATTTATGATTATTCTGCACCAAATCGGGATTCAGATTAACAATTGCCTGTCGCATTCGTTCAGCATGTTCAATATCCACACAGAACACAATTGTTTTGTCGAAGCGATCGGTCTTGCTTAAAAATTCAGTTACTTTTTTAGCAACCTGTTGAGTTCGTTCATCAATAACCAGATTTTTGTCGTAGTCTTTTATGTTATATATTCGGTCTTCTACAGGATCACCTATTTTGTCCCGCTTCCCTTCTTCAGGGCGCCAGCCTTCCAGATCAACATTTATTCCCACCCGAATGACTTTGTATGGAGCAAGGAAACCATCCGAAATGCCTTGTTTCAAAGAATATGTATAAATCGGATCTCCGAAATATTCGATGTTGGAAACTTCCCGCGTTTCCCTGGGAGTTGCCGTCAAGCCAATATGAATAGCCGAACTGAAGTATGTCAATATCTCATGCCAGGCATTATCGGCAGCAGCACTTCCCCGATGACATTCATCCACGACCACCATATCAAAAAAGTCGGGACTAAATTCTTTATATGCATCCTTGTCTTCATTATAATTTGTCAATCCCTGGTACAACGCCAGGTATATTTCAAACGCCTTATCTATTTTCTTTTTGCGAATGATCGTCATCCGTTTTTTGAAGTGCTTAAAATCGCCTCGTTTGGTCTGGGTAATCAGGGCATTCCTGTCAACCAGAAATAAAACTCGTTTAACGGTTCCGCTTTTCCATAAGCGGTATATTGTTTGGAAGGCAACGTAAGTTTTCCCGGTCCCGGTTGCCATCACAATCAATATCCGTTTTTGTCCTTTAGCGACCGCTTCAACCGCGCGGTTTGTTGCGATTTCCTGGTAATAGCGGGGCTTACGGCCTGAGGCGTCATAGTAATAATCATGTGATGCTATGAATTCCTGCTCAGAGGTTTCCAGGCCTTTATATTTCTTGTAACGTTGCCACAACTCATCCGGTGAGGGGAAATGCTCTAAAGTTAATGTCCGCTCAATCTTGCCTGCAGAGCTTGTGATATCATGCTCCAGGAAACCATCACCATTGGAACTGTAGGCAACCGGTATATCCAAAATCTCTGCATATCCTAATGCCTGCTGCATGCCCGCACCAATGGAATGTTTATTGTCTTTAGCTTCTATCACTGCTACAGGTATGTTGGGTCTATAATAGAGGATAACATCCGCTTTTTTTGCCTTGCCTCTCCTGGTTTTATTCCCTTTAACGTAAATACGGCCATTTGTAAAATAGACTTCTTCCCTGATTTGCCGTTGAATATCCCAACCAGCTCTTTGAAGGCTTGGGATAATGTATTTTGTAACAATATCTCGCTCGGAGAGGTCTTTTTTTGAAGTCATTCCCTCAAATTCCTTTTTATAAACCGGGCTATTTGATGGCTATCAGAAAAGTATAAATTTTTTATATTTTATACAAGATTTTATTTTGAATATTATTATGCTAATAATTCAAGAAAAACATGACGGAAAAAATAATTTGTGTTTTGTAAAAACATCTTTAGTTAATAATTGAGTTATAGTGAATATAAAAGTATTTTAGAAAAAAGAGTTTAAAATCTTTA
>CAZVKP010000408.1:0-3766 GCA_964627635.1 uncultured Calditrichaceae bacterium
TTTTCAAGTTGGGGACAACTAACTGCTGCACAAACCAGCACCGAATGAATGTGCGGTTCCTGAAATTTTTTGCGCAATATTTCATGTTCAATGTCATCCAAAGTGATTTCTTCTCCCATTACTTTGATAAAAACCGTATCCCAAAAATCACCAATTTGCCTGATACTGTTTTTGGGGAAGCGCATACGGGAGAATAATCCGCCATAATCAATCGGATAATTTCTCGCAATACCCTCTATTGTGATAGCATTATAAGCATTAATCCAAAACGCCATTTTTTCATTTCGTGACCAGGTTTTGAAGGAGTCCGCATTTACGTTTTCTAATTTATTTAGATAAGAATTTAATAAACCGGGATTTTGCTTTATTCCTGCGTAATCAACCATTCCCTGCTCATTTACATATTTTTGAAGCAGAGAATCATAAGGTTGATGGTTAAATTGATGATGTTCGGATCCCGGAAGCAGTGCGGGTAACAGGCTCAATACTGTAATCCATATTATCGGCGATATTGTTTTTGATAATTTCATAATATCTATAATCCTCTTTCCTTTATCAATAATTTCGCTCAAAAAATATAGTGATTCTCAAACTGAATATGTATCATAACATACAAATTGATATAATTTAAAATGAGGTAAGAATGATATCTTGAATGGATTGGTCAGCTAATACAATTTCTATTTGTAATGAATTGTGGGAATTCAAAATCTTGCGGGTTAATTGGTATGTAAAATTAGCGAATTGAAAATTATTGGCTTTAACTAATACTACAGCGAAAGTTTTAAAAAAACTGTTCAAACAGTCCTCTGAGATTAACACCGGGATTAATCCGGGTGTTAATGAGAATTAATATTATTAAATATGTAAACCGTGGTGATGGTAATTTTACCTCATTCCCTTCCCCTCACACGGTGACCACCATGTGGCATCCGCCTTCCCCTTCTCCACGTTGGAGAAGGGGAAGGGGGTGTAGGATTTTTCTGAGTGTTCAGTATATATATTTGGGGGATGGGGTTGAGGTTCATTTCAAATGAAATATGTATATATATTAATAAAGCTGATCTAACGACATAATGATATTTGAGAATATGTCTTTCTATCAATTGGCATAATGAGCCAATTGTGATTTTTATTTTGAAGCATAAAAGAATACTTCGCGATGAATATTCGCCTGACGGACGCCTTTTGCTATCAACCACTCGCTCACCTCTTCTATCATGACATCCAATCCACACAAGTAAAAATGGGTTTCCGGAGTAACAGGTAAATGTGGTACTAAATCTGTGACTCTCCCGTAATGAAAATTTTTCTTCTTTTCCTGAGAAACAGAAAGCTCAATCGGGCAAATTGATTGCAAATAGTCATAACCAACCGCATCTTCGAATTTCCTTACCCCATACAAGATTTTTTGGGGTGGATGTTCCGGGTAACTTCTTGTATAAGATAAAAATGGTGAAATTCCGGTTCCGGTGGCAACGAAAATAAATGGGTGACTCCCATTATTTTGTCCCGGTCTAAACCAGCCGTAAGGTTCACTTATTTTTACCTGATCTCCGGGATTCAACTCCGCCAAATAATGGGTGATGGTGCCCTCATCCATATTTCGAATGACAAAGTTGAGTGTTGGGTCTTGCCTGCCCGATGCAATGCTATAGGGACGGGATTTTTTTTGATCCGGCCCATAGATAGATGCACAGTCGCCGGGCAAGAACGCAATATTATCCCGGTCTAACCGCAGTTCAAATATCTCAGGGGACAACCAGATAACATTCTTTACTGTCAATACGTGGTGGCCGGAATCGATATTCATTTTTGCCGTATCAATCTGCGTATGTATAGTCTCATCTTTCAATATGATTCACTCTCTTAATTTTTACGACTATTGAAATTCAATCTCAAAAATAATACTCAACTAATCAAAACTGAATTCACGAATAAAGGTTTCGTGGTTTTAAAAATTGTGAACTTAAATGCCGGGATTTATTGCCAGAATAACCGCATTTAATTTTTTAATTTTGTGATTTTAAATGGCGTATCCCTTTGGCATCGGCTACAATCACTTCCTGTGCCATGGCAATAAATAGGCCATGTTCCAGTATGCCTGCCCGTGCGTCCAATTGCGAGGCGACTTCACGGGGGGATTCAATAGCGTCAAATTCGCAATCTAAGATAAGATTTTCCTGATCTGTTTTGTAAATGCTTCCGTCCAGATTAGTTCTTAATGTCACCTCAGCGCCCAGCGACTTTAAAAAATTATGTGATGGTTTCCAGGCAAATGGCAAAACCTCTACCGGTAAGGGAAAGGTCTCTCCTAATTTATCTGTTAGTTTGCTTTCGTCAATGATAACAATAAATTGCTGACTAAGTTGAGCCAGAATTTTTTCTCGCAACAAGGCACCGCCACCGCCCTTTATTAAATTCAGGTCAGGGTCTACCTGGTCTGCGCCGTCTATAGTTAAATCAAGTACAGGGTGGTCATCAAGTGTGGAAATGGGTATTTCAAGCTCCTGAGCAAGATGGGCTGTTTGAATGGAGCTGGGAATTCCAATAACGTTGCTTAATTTACCGGATTGTAGATATTCGGAAATTCTTTTTAATGCATACTCGCTGGTGCTACCGCTGCCCAAACCGATGACCATTCCCGACTTTACATACTCCACTGCAGCTTCTGCAGCTTGTTTTTTGTAATTATTAGTGTGCTCCATGGAAAGACTCCTGTTCATAATGAGAAATCAAATTCAACATTAATTGAAATCTATGATTATTTTACTAATTAAGATAGTAAAAATTTATTTCTGACTTTTACTGAATTTATACCATTTTGCCAGTGTAGACGGAGAAGTCCCCAGTAGCCATAATATTTGCAGTGCCCAATTTCTTACGATATTTTTAATCGGTCCTTCCTCCACCCAGCGTCGTGCAGACGTTTTTAATCGGAAAGGAAGAATTTCAATTTTTCCGCGTTTTTTGAGCCTTTTACTGAAATCCATGTCTTCCATGAGTGGAATTTCTGCAAAACCGCCCATCGTAGCAAAAATATCTTTTCGCACAAAAATTCCCATATCACCATATAATAATTTTAGGATTCGGTTTTTCCGATTGGAAAAAAATTCACTCACCCGATAAACAAGTCCGTTTTCATCCAGTGCATATTCAAAACCACCACCAACAATTTCATTATTTTTCATCACTTTTTGAATAGCAGAATATGACTCAGCCTGAGGGAAGCAGTCTGCGTGGAGGAACCATAATATATCACCATTCGCAACTGCTGCCCCTTGATTCATTTGAATGGCACGGCCAGGAGGTGAATGAACAATTTTTATGTTTGAAATGATGTGGTTAAGTGTTCCATCAGTGCTACCTCCATCCGCGATAATTATCTCCGAATCGGGTATAAATTGGGTCAAATATTCCAACAGCGATTCAATTGTTTCGGCTTCGTTTAAAGTGGGGATTATAATTGAAATCAAAGAATTTTTATTCGTGTCGTGAGATTTGCTCATCTGAATTTCCACAAATATTTACAGTTTTTAATAAATATGATTAATTCCTTAGCTCAGCTTTACTAATAAAAATTGTTAGAAATCTATTTTGTTTATTACTTATCGCAGAGAGCGCCGAGAACGCTGAGTTAAATGAAATGATTAACTTCAAGCTATTAAATAACAAGAACTAAACAAAAGCGTGAAAGAAAGATTTAAAAAGAGTCCTCTCTGCGGAACTCCGCGTTCTCTCACATGGTGACCACTTCCGTGGGGCG
>CAZVKP010000409.1:0-3764 GCA_964627635.1 uncultured Calditrichaceae bacterium
CATTTTAAGATATTTGCGATGAACACATCTTCCCGTTTGAGTTGTACTTTTTGAAGAAGTTTATCCAGTAATTTTCCGGCTCGTCCCACAAAAGGAATACCGGTTCTATCTTCCTCAGCACCCGGTGCTTCACCGATAAACATGAGATCTGCCGTTTCATTCCCTGTTCCGAAGACAAATTTGGTACGGGAATGACCGAGGGGACATTTCGTGCAATCTTTAATTTCCCTCATAAAATTCCATAAAGGCGTGTCCGGTTTTTTATCTTGTTGGTTGCCGGATTTTTGAACTTGCGTTGCCTGTGGTTTGGTAATAGAACCATGGACTTGGATATTGGGCAAGTCCTGAGCAAGCCTTGAAATACGTTCTGCATCCACAAACAGATTGTTTCCGTAAAGCATCTGATAATTTTTGAAAAAACTAATTAACTTGTCGAAATCGTTGCGATCCATAGCTCGGTTAATTATGATTTTTTATTGCTGGATTCATTGAAAAATTTTGTTCACCATATAATTAAATATGTTTATTCGTTTCGATTAAAAAGTCGAACAATTGCCGGGCAATATCTAATTTGGAAAGTAATGGCAATTTTTGGATTCGTCCATTTTTATGAAATAAAGTTACTTTATTCGTATCCACCTGAAAACTGGTTTTCGCAACCATTGGATTATTTAAGGCAATCATATCGAGATTTTTTTTCTGTAATTTTAACTGTGCATTCTTTTCCGGATCTTTGGTTTCAACGGCAAATCCCACAGTTGTAAGGTTTTCCTTTTTATGCTTACCCGCATATTCAAGTATATCCGGGGTTCTACTCAATAAAAGTTGATACTCACCTTCTTTTTTCTTGATTTTATGCTTTGATATTTTTTGTGGTGAATAGTCGGAAATTGCGGCAGAACTCATATAGATATCATTTTTGTTCAGGTGTTCCTTCACCGAGTTAAACATTTCGGCAGCAGTTTTGATAGAAATACACTGAATATCAACCGGCATGACTAAATTGTTTGGACCAAATATCAGCGTGACATTCGCTCCCCTTGCAAATGCTTCCCAGGCTAATGCAAATCCCATTTTGCCTGAAGAACGATTGGTTAGTATTCGAACCGGATCCAGCGATTCTTCGGTTCGCCCGGCAGTGATAAGTACGTTTTTATTTTTTAAACTTTGTGAATCCGGATGTGCTGCTTTGTAAATATACTGAATGAGATGTTCCAATGGTGCCAACCGACCTTTACCGCTATAGCCTTCTGCCAGGAATCCCTCCTCCGGTGGGCAGAATAAATAACCTGTTTTTTGGAGCTCTGTTATATTTCTTTGCAAAATCGGATTTTCCCACATGTGAACATTCATTGCAGGCGCGATAACAACCGGACATTGAACCGCAGCGATAATGGTAGTGAGCAAATCATCCGATATTCCCGAATACAGTTTTCCTATAAAATTGTAAGAAGCCGGTACGATAATGGCTGCTTCAGCCCAATCTGCCAGATGAATATGATGCGTGCCGGTAAATGATTGTTCCGGAAACATCTCAGTCATTACCGGATTTTGAGAGAGTGTTTCTACGGTGAGCCTGGTGATAAATTGTTCAGCGGCTTTAGTCATCACAACACGAACTTCTGCTTGGATAGTAACCAAATATCGAATTAATTCGGCTACTTTATAGGCGGCAATTCCCCCCGTAATACCCACCAGAATTTTTTTTCCTTTTAGTTGGTCAGTCGGAAACATAAGAATCTCTCTTTTGGTGATCCCGAATTATCTCATTTATTTGATTGACTGTTTGCTCCAGATTAACATTTACAATATCAAAATCAAAAAAAACTGCTTGACGATACTCATCTGGCAGGCGCTTCAATCGTCTTTCGATTTCCATTTCATCATCCGTTTTTCTGTTTCGCAATCGCCGTTTCAACTCATCCAGTGAGGGGGGGCGAATAAAAATGAGAATTGCATTGGGAAATTGTTTTTTAATATTCAAAGCACCATGAACATCCACATCAAAGAGAACTGTAAATCCGGCATCCAATAATTCTTTAACTGTTGATTTTAATGTACCGTAATAGTTTCCGTGAACATTCTCATATTCCAAAAAATCATTTTGCTGTATGCATTTTTTGAATTCCTCGTCAGATAGAAAAAAATAATTAATTCCATCTTGTTCATCGCGTCGGGGAGGGCGGGTGGTGGCAGATACGGATAGTTTAAAATCATCATTTTTTGTTAGCAGTTTATTACAAATGGTCGTTTTGCCTGCACCTGAAGGTGCTGAAATTACAACCATCTGTGGTTTTAAATACTTAGTCATTAAATTATAAAATAAATGTTAAATATTAAAAAACAATAAATTATGATTTATTCGATGTTTTGAATCTGTTCGCGGAGTTTCTCTATTTCTTCTTTGATAGTGACAACCCGATGAGATATTTCCACCATAGTCGTTTTATTTGACATGGTATTGGCTTCACGATGCATTTCCTGTAAGAGGAAATTCAAATTTTTTCCGATTGGTGAACCGGAATTTACATTTTCATCAAACAATTTCAGATGGCTGTCCATCCGCACTGTTTCCTCGGTAATATCCACCCGATCCGAAATAATTGCCAGTTCCTGCTCCAAACGACTTCGGTCGATTTCTTCCTCCTTAACCAGAGATAAAAGGCGTTTGTAGAGTTTCTCGAATTCAACTTTGGAATTTTGTTGCCCCAATTCCCGAATCTTGTGAGTATGGTCTTCAATAACTTTAAGCCTATGCTGAATGTCGTTAAATATATTTGTTCCTTCCAATGCTCTCATTTCATTTAATTTGGCAACAGTTGCTTCGGTGAGCTGAAAGACAAAATGCATAAAGTCTTTATCAATTTCTTTTGTTTCTTCGTAAGAAATGACATCTTTAAAAAACAATAGATGTTCTAAACTGATGGGTTCTTGTATTTGAGCAGCGTTTTTGATTTGTTTCAATAAATTATGATATATTTTAACGGTTTGTGAATCGACCCTTAAATTTTGTAATTCACCGGTTATGGAAGAAAAATTTAAACTATACTGAATTTTGCCTCTTGATATTTTCTTACGCAACAGTTCTTTAATCTGCGACTCCATATCGGACAACTGTTTAGGTAGTTTAACCGATAATTCCAAATAACGAGAGTTAAGCGATCGTATCTCACAATTTAGTTCGCTCTCCCTAAACATTCCCTGCTCGGATGCATAGCCTGTCATGCTGTATAATTGTCCCATCCATTGCCTCAATCAGTTGTACTTATTTTGTAGACAAATTTACAAAAAATAGTGATTGAAACAAAAAGATAAAAGAATGATCTGAATGTCTGAAAAGACCGGACTCTGAAATGACAAAAATTTAGCCTGATGGGAGAATCGTAGTCCTCAATAAAAACCAGGAATAATTTCGAAACCTCTTTAATTCATAACGACATCTTCGTTGGAAGATAATGTTTTTCGCCGGTATTGCGGTAATCGCCACCAGGGTACGAATGGGTATTCATGGTGTTCCCAATGGTATCCAAAATGGTAGCAAGTAATGAAAGATAGGAAGACAGAATAATCGTTGCTACGCGCATGATGATCATCCGAATATGTTTTTTCTAATTCACGGTGTGGCAAGAATGTGCCGAAATAAAATAATTGAAAAGTACTTAGAAAGGCAGGAATAATCCACAGCACGATCAGGTTGATAATCGCTACCTCAAAAATAAATCTAAGGGTGTTAAAAGCAATAGCCATTCCCAATAACTGCTTCC
>CAZVKP010000410.1:0-902 GCA_964627635.1 uncultured Calditrichaceae bacterium
TGCACGGCGCATAATTTAAGGGATGCTTATAATTAAATCAACTTTGATATAATTTTAATTAATGTCATATTTAGCAACAGTTTAATTCGTTCATTTACAAAATTCCAATCTTAGTCACAATCAAAAATATTAAAATAAAGAAGGAGGCAATGCCGGTCATTCCGGTGAGCAATGCGCCATGTCGCTTTAAAAAGTTTTCCGGTTCAATCACATTTATCAAGTTGTTAATCTCACCCAGTTTCAATACTTCATCCGCTTTAATGAAGCGGAATGCAATATCGGCTGACAATTTTCCCGCAATGGGAAAATGGCATTTCCAATCAACGGAAAGAGAGTCCGAAAGTATACTCTCTTTTAGCTTTTTATTTCCATCAATTTTGATACCCGCCCCATAAATCTCCAATTCAATAAACGACTCATTAATTCTTAGGCTGCGTAAATTTTGCCCTGAAGTTTCTTCACCCTCCGACTTGTTTGCAATCGTCTCGCTGGCATACAGATCTTCAATAAACTCATTTGAAGAAGAAGGTTTCACGTTTAAAGTAATTTTCTCCGAACTTCCCTCATATACTCTTCTGGGAATTGCAATTTCTCCTTCAAATTTAAACGTTTTTTCGGAATCATCAATCAGATTTTCTGTGAAGTTTGACGTTTTAGAATGAGTATTTGGTGTGTTCAAATCCGGTGGATTAGATTGGTTCTTTGCCAAATTCTCAGGGATCAATTTACGGAAGATTTCAACAATTTTATTTTTTAGATTATCAAAATTTAGAAAATTTAGTATTTTTGCGCCTTTGTGGCTCATCAAAAGATGTTTATCGATCCTGGTATCCGGATAAAGATAAGCTTCAATATGGATGTATGTCGCCGGATTTTTGGAATATAACTTTATACTAACCGCT
>CAZVKP010000410.1:912-3754 GCA_964627635.1 uncultured Calditrichaceae bacterium
AAAAAATATCCATAATTATATATTATTCATTGACTATATTCAAAAATAAAAACAAGCAATTTCGAACCACAATATTTAAGCTTACCACCTTTCAGCATTGTTCCATTGTGCTTTCGGATTAACTTAATTCGATACAGAAATAATTGAAGTGCATATATATTTTAAATAGAAATAGTTATTCAGTCAAGTTAAAATCAGTGGTCCAGAAATTTTAAAAATTAAGGTCAACACCAAATGTTGCGGCCAATGCATGTAAAATACTTTTCTTAAAATTGATATAGTAACTTCCGATCCGTTCCACCGCAATTGATTGCAGATTATAGCTGTTTCAGTGTAACTACCGTTCTAAAAAAATATCAAATTAGCGTGGATTTGCATTGACTTTAATTTGGAACAAATAGTTTTGATATGCGGTTCAATTTTCTTAATTTAACAAGTTAAATATTTGGAGGATATAATAGATGTTCTTTTGGGATCCAACATTTCTTTTGCTTATTCCGGCTTTAATTTTGGCCGTTTATGCACAACATAAAGTTAAGAAGACCTATCAGAAATTTTCAGAAAAATATAATACCCGAGGTATCACCGGCTATCAGGTTGCTGTAGAGCTATTAAGAATGAATGGCATTGGTGATGTGGATGTTGAAGAAACTGAAGGCACGCTAAGCGATCACTATGATCCACGGGTTAAAAAAGTGCGCCTCTCGAGTCCAAATTATCGAGGCACGTCCTTAGCCTCCCTGGCTGTAGCGGCACATGAAGTTGGTCATGTTATTCAGCATTCCAAAAATTATTTTCCTTTACAAGTCCGCCACATGATATTACCTGTCACCAATTTTGGGTCGTGGTTGGCATTTCCCCTGTTTATCATTGGTTTTTTTCTCACAACACCGTTTTTAATGGATTTAGGTATTCTATTATACACGGGCGTTGTCGTGTTTCATCTCGTGACATTGCCTGTAGAATTCAATGCCAGCGGCAGAGCCTTGTTACAGCTTGAATCTCATGGCTATCTAACTCAGCATGAAGTTGGTGGCGCTAAAAAAGTATTAAATGCTGCTGCACTCACCTACGTTGCAGCCACCGCAATGGCGGTTTTACAATTAGTGCGGCTACTAATTTTAAGAGGACAGGATTAAAATCTAAAAAAAATTCAAAATTTAAATTCAACAAACGAAAAGAATCCTATGGAATTGCTTAAGAAAATTTTAGTTGTTATTACCGGTATATTATTAATTGCTCTGGTCATTTATATCATAAACGTTTCGCAGAAAGCGCATAAAGTAAGAGAACGATCGCAGATTGTTCCTGAACAGAGTGTACCGGAGCCAGCACCTCCGGAATCAGATACAGTGAGAACGGAGCCGCTACCGCCCGATGTATCTGAAAAAGAAACCAAAAAAGATAAACCAAAAGAAGAACCCGCACCACTAAAGCCAGATACCTTAAACTGGAACCGATTGGATCAGGACGAATTGCAACAGCTCCAAAACGGTATGCAATTTCAAAACCCCAATCCGCTTTTTACCTCTGCAACAAAAAAGATACTTCCAGCCGTTGCAACCATAAAAAGTGAACGTGTGGTCTCAAATATTCCCAAAGATGAAGACCACCAGTTTTTTTGGGAACGGCATGAAGATGAGGGTTTGGAATTTTTTCAGAAAGGTTCCGGCTCCGGAATCATTATTAGTTCGGATGGATATGTGATGACCAATTATCATGTGATTGAAAATGCGACTGAGTACAACATCATATTATACGATAAACGTGAATTTAAAGCAAAATACATTGGTGGTGATCCCAATACAGATATTGCCGTACTTAAAATGGATGCCCAAAATCTTCCCGCCGCTTATATCGGCAACTCAGACAGTGTTCAGATTGGAGAATGGGTTATTGCAGTTGGCAGCCCTTTAAATTTCACTTCCACAGTAACAACCGGCATCATAAGTGCACTGGGAAGAGATATCCGAATTATTGATGGCCGTTATGGTATCGAGAATTTTATTCAGACCGACGCTGTTATTAATCCCGGAAACAGCGGTGGTGCATTAGTGAATCTGAATGGAGAATTAGTTGGTGTAAACACCGCAATCGCTACTAAAACCGGACTTTATCAAGGCTATGGATTTGCCGTTCCCAGTAATCTTGCCGTTAAAGTAGTGGACGATATATTAAAATATGGGGAAGTCCGCCGTGGATTATTGGGAGTCTCAATCAGTCCGGTAAATAACCAGGTGGCTAAAGGAGTTGGGCTTCCCAAACCGATGGGCGTTTTAGTTCAGGGAGTGGAATCGGGTTTTCCTGCAAAAAAAACCGGCATCAAACAAGGGGATATTATCCTGAAAGTAAACGACCAGGAAGTTAAATCCGTTAATGATTTACAGATAAAAATTGCCAGCAAACATCCTGGGGATGTGGTTGATCTGGAGATTTGGCGAAATGAAGAGCGTTTGTATTTTCAGGTGGAACTGGGAAAGGCACCAAATCAGAAAGTAAGTCAATTAAACAGATCAAAAGAATCAAAGAGAGAGTATGAAAATCTCGGATTAGAATTCCGCGATTTGACAGAAGAAGAAAAAAACCGATTTCAGACAGAATACGGAGTATATGTCACGGGTGTAAAACCAGGCAGCCCTGCCTACAAAGCGGGAATATCACGAGGCTATGTAATTATATCGCTACAGGAAAAAAAAGTAACCGATTCCGGACAATTTGAAGACTTGATATCAAAAGGAGAGCTAACAGAAAGTGCGAAAGTTCTATTAAGAAATTTGGGACCGGCTGGAGAAGTGGATGATATTATTGTTTATGTGGAGATTGAGTAATTAATTAATAAAAT